>DRLM01000089.1 GCA_011375345.1 Gammaproteobacteria bacterium | reverse complement strand
TTTTCGGCAGCCTGTGCCGCGGCGCGGGGATGCGCCGCCGTTTTCAATGACGGCAAGTCATTGAAAACGTGAGGAAGCCGGAAATCGCATTTTCGGCTTCCGGCGTTGAAAAAGGCCAGGACGGCCTTTTTCAACATCCTGTTAAAGGATTGATGCGCCGGGGCGACTAAAATAATGACAGCATGGATTTGGCTAGGAGCCATTAATGGCTGATTTTGGCGACACGCCCGTTTACGGCGGCAACGCGTCCTACCTCGAAGACCTCTACCACCGCTTTCTCTCGGATCCCGGGGCCGTTCCCGGACAATGGCGCCGCTTTTTCGCTGAGCTGGACGCCGGCGGCGGGGCGGCAGGGGTGGATCACGAAGCCGTGCGCGCCGCCCTGATTGCTGAGGCCGCCGCACCCAAAGTCTTTTCGGCACAGCCTTCCACCCCCGCCGAGAGCAAACAGGTGGCGGTGCTGCAGCTCATCAATGCCTACCGTTTCCGCGGTCACCAGCAGGCGGATCTGGATCCCCTGGGGTTGCAGGAGCAGATTCCGGTCACTGAGCTGGACCCGGCTTTCCACGGCCTCACCGAGGCCGATTGGGACACGGTGTTCAGCACCGGTTCTTTCGTGGGTCCGCCCCACGCCAGCTTGCGCGAAATCGTCACCATGCTGCGCAGCGCCTATTGTGGCGAGCTGGCGGCGGAGTACATGCACATCACCGACACCGCCCAAAAGCGCTGGATCCAGGGCCACATGGAAGATCCGGGCGCCCGGCCCGTTTTTTCCGCCAAGGAGCGGCGCCACATTCTCCGGCGCCTGATTGCCGCCGAGGGCCTGGAGCAGTATCTGCACACCAAGTACGTGGGGCAGAAGCGTTTTTCCCTGGAAGGCGGGGAGAGTCTGATTCCCCTGATGGACGAGCTGCTGCAGCGGGCTGGCGCCCAGCATGTGCGGGAAGTGGTACTGGGCATGGCCCACCGCGGCCGGCTCAACATGCTGGTGAATGTGCTGGGCAAAGCGCCCCGCGCCCTGTTCCAGGAGTTCGAAGGCAAGCTGGACGCGCCCGGCCTGGGCGATGTGAAATATCATCAGGGCTTTTCCTCCGATATCCAATCCCCCGGCGGCGCGATTCATCTAGCTCTGGCCTTCAACCCCTCTCATCTGGAGATCATTGACCCGGTGGTGGAAGGATCGGTGCGCGCCCGCCAGGACCGCCGCGGCGACGCTACGGGCGATCAGGTGCTGCCCGTCCTGATCCACGGCGACGCGGCTTTCGCCGGCCAGGGCGTGGTGATGGAGACTTTCAACATGTCCCAGGCCCGGGGCTACCGCACCCACGGCACCGTGCACATTGTCATCAACAACCAGATCGGTTTTACCACCAGCAATCCCCTGGACGCCCGTTCCACCCTGTATTGCACCGAAGTGGCCCGCATGGTACAGGCGCCCATCCTGCACGTGAACGGCGACCGGCCCGAAGCCGTGGTGCGCGCCGCCCGCATGGCCCTGGATTTCCGCATGCGTTTCAAGCGTGACGTGGTGATCGATCTGGTCTGCTACCGCCGCCATGGCCACAGTGAAGCGGACGAGCCCGCGGTGACCCAGCCGGTGATGTACCGCGCCATACGCGGGCACGACGCCGTCACCAGGCTCTATGCCCGGCGCCTGGAGCAAGACGGCGTGATCGGTGCCGACGATGCCAAAACCTGGGTGCGCGAGTACCGTCAGCAACTGGAGCAGGGGGCGCTGGTGGCGCCCCACATCGTGCCCAACGTGGAATCCAAATATGCCCGCGGCTGGGCGCCTTATGTCGGCACGTCCTGGGACGAGGCCGTGGACACCGCCTTGGCTGCCGCCCAGATCAACAAACTCAGTCAGGCCCTGCTGCGCATTCCCGAAGGTTTCAAGCTGCACCCCCAGGTGGCGCGCATCGTCAAAACCCGCCTCGCCATGGCGGCGGGGGAACACAACATTGACTGGGGGTTTGCCGAGACCCTGGCCTATGCCAGTCTCCTGGCCAAAGGCTATCCCGTGCGTTTGTCGGGCCAGGACAGCGGACGTGGCACTTTCTTCCATCGCCACGCGGTGCTGCATCACCAGGAAAACGGTGACGTGTATATTCCCCTGGCCCACATCAGCCCCAGGCAGGCGCGGTTCACCGTGGTGGACTCCCTGTTGTCGGAAGAAGCCGTGCTCGGTTTTGAGTACGGCTACGCCACCGCCGGTCCCGAGGGCCTGGTGATCTGGGAGGCCCAGTTCGGTGATTTTGCCAACGGTGCCCAGGTGGTGATCGACCAGTTCATCAGCTCCGGCGAGGTGAAATGGGGCCGCCTGGCGGGCTTGGTTGTCTTGCTGCCCCACGGCTACGACGGCCAGGGTCCCGAGCATTCCTCCGCCCGCCTGGAACGTTATCTGCAGCTGTGCGCCGGGGACAATATGCAAGTGTGCTCGCCCACCACCCCGGCGCAGATGTTCCACATGCTGCGGCGCCAGGCCTTGCGCAAATACCGCAAGCCCTTGATCGTGATGTCGCCCAAAAGCCTCCTGCGCCATCCGTTGTCGGTGTCATCCCTGGCGGACCTCAGCGGGGGCGCTTTTCGCACCGTCATCGGCGAAGTGGACGATATCGAACCCCAGGCAGTGCGCCGCGTGGTACTGTGCACCGGCAAGGTGTATTTCGATGTGCTCCGGGAACGGCGCGAACGCGGTTTACAGGACATCGCCATCATCCGCATTGAACAACTCAACCCCTTTCCCGCCGAGGCTCTGGCGGCGGTGCTGGCGCCCTATGAGGGGGCGGACGAGTGGCTGTGGTGCCAGGAAGAGCCGCAAAACCAAGGCGCCTGGAATCACCTGCGGCACCGTCTGGAGCCCTATACCGCCGGCCGGCCCTTGCATTATGCCGGCCGGCCCGCCTACGCTGCCCCGGCGGAAGGCTTTTTGGTCAAGCATCAACAGGCCCAGGCCGCCTTGGTGAATCAGGCGCTGGCGCCCTTCGAGGTGCCCACCGCCACGGAATTGCACACCCACCGCCGCGCCCGCCGCGCCTGACAGGGAGAGCCGCTATGCGCATCGAAGTCAACGTCCCGCCCCTGCCCGAGTCTGTGGCCGACGCCACCTTGGGAACGTGGCACAAGCGCCCCGGGGAGCCGGTCCGGCGCGATGAAAACCTGGTTGATCTGGAAACGGACAAAGTGGTGCTGGAGCTGCCCGCGCCGGAAAGCGGCGTACTGGCAGAGGTGAAAGCAGAAGGGGGCGCGGTGGTGACGCCGGGCACCGTGGTGGCGGTCATCGACACCGAGGGTGCGGCGGCGGTTGCCGCCCGGCCCCGGCCGGCGGCGGAAAAGCCCGCCGCGCCTCACAGCGCCCTCAGCCCCGCCGTGCGCAAACTGGTGGCCGAGCACGGGCTGGAGGTCAGCGCCCTCACCGGCACCGGCAAAGACGGGCGCATCACCAAGGGCGATGTGCTGCGGGCTGTTGCGCAGCGCACGGCGAAGGCTGAAACCGCAGCGAAGCCCCAGGTGGCACCGCCGGCTCCCACAGCGGCATCCCCCGGCCGGCGCGAGCAGCGCGTGCCCATGACCCGCCTGCGGGCCCGCATCGCCGAACGCCTGGTGCAGGCGCAGCACAATGCCGCCATGCTCACCACCTTCAACGAGGCGAACATGCAGCCGGTGCTGGACCTGCGCCAGCGCTATCAGGAGAGTTTCCAGAAGAAATACGGCATCAAGCTGGGCTTCATGTCGTTTTTCATCAAAGCCGCCGTGGCGGCGCTCAAGGAGTTTCCGGCAGTCAACGCCGCCATCGACGGCACCGACATCGTCTATCACAACTACTTCGATGTGGGCGTGGCCGTGAGCACCGAGCGCGGCCTGGTGGTGCCCATTGTGCGGGACGCCGACGCCCTGTCCTTCGCCGGTCTGGAAAAAACCGTGCTCGACTACGCCCAGCGCGCCCGCGAAGCCAAGCTCGACATGGCGGAACTCAGCGGCGGCACCTTCACCATCACCAACGGCGGCGTGTTTGGTTCCCTCTTGTCCACCCCCATTTTGAACCCGCCCCAAAGCGCCATTCTCGGCATGCACAAGATCGACCAGCGCCCCGTGGCGGAAAATGGCCAAGTGGTCATCCGGCCCATGATGTACCTGGCCTTGAGCTACGACCACCGCCTCATAGACGGCCGGGAAGCGGTGAGCTTTCTGGTGACCATCAAACAGATGATCGAAGACCCGGCGCGCTTGCTGTTACAGGTCTGAGCCGTCTGGCACCGAACCCCACCACACCCGAGGCACACCATGGCAGATTTTGACGTATTGGTTATCGGCGGCGGCCCCGGCGGCTATGTGGCCGCCATCCGTGCCGCCCAACTGGGTTTCAACACCGCTTGCGTGGACGACTGGCGCAACGAACAGGGCGAACCGGCCTTGGGCGGCACCTGCCTCAACGTCGGCTGCATCCCCTCCAAAGCCCTGTTGGACAGTGCTCACCATTATCACCGTCTGCAGCACGAGCTGGGTGATCACGGCATCCGCGCGCAAAAAGTCAGCCTGGACGTGGCCGCCATGCAGGCACGGAAGAACAAGGTGGTGCGCACCCTCACCTCGGGGGTGGCGGCGCTGTTTGCCAAAAACAAAATCACCTGGATCAAAGGCCGGGGCCGTCTCCTCAGCAACCGCGAGGTCAAAGTCACCGCCCATGACGGCGGCCGGGACACGCTGACAGCCGGCCACATCATCATCGCCACCGGTTCCACTCCCACCGCGGTGGACGCCGCGCCCGTGGATGGCGAGCGCATTGTCGATTCCACCGGCGCGTTGGCCTTCACCACCGTGCCCAAGCGCTTGGGGATTCTGGGGGGCGGCGTGATCGGCCTGGAACTGGGCAGCGTCTGGCAGCGCCTGGGCGCCGAGGTCATTGTGCTCAACCGCAGCGGCCAACTCCTGCATCGCCTGGAAGCCGACATCGCCCGGGAAGCCCGGCGCCAACTGAGCGCTCAGGGCCTGGACATCCGCCTGGGCGCCCGCTTTCAATCCGCCCGTGCCGGCAAACGGGGTGTCACCATTGGCTACGACAGTGCCGACGGCGCCCAGAGCCTGAAAGTCGACCGCTTCCTGGTGGCCACCGGCCGCCGGCCCAACACCGCCGGCCTGGGTGCCAAGGAAGCCGGACTCAGGCTCGATGCCCGCGGCTTCATCGAGGTGGATGCACAGTGCCGCACCACCCTGGACAAGGTCTACGCCATCGGTGACGTGGTGCGCGGCCCCATGCTGGCCCACAAGGCTTCCGAGGAAGGCATCATGGTGGCGGAACTCATCGCCGGTCAGGCGGGCCAGGTCAACTACGACACCATTCCCTGGGTTATCTACACCTGGCCGGAAATCGCCTGGGTGGGACAGACCAGCGCCCGGTTGCAAGAGCAAGGTATAGCCTTCCGCGCCGGCACCTTCAACTTCATCGGCAACGGCCGCGCCCACGCCATGGGTAACACCCAGGGGCTGGTGAAAATCCTAAGCGAGCAGGACAGCGACCGCGTGCTCGGGGTCCACATCATCGGTCCCAACGCCTCCGAACTCATCGCCGAAGCCGTGACGCTGATGGAATTCGGCGGCAGCGCCGAAGACCTGGCCCGTACCCCCCATGCCCATCCCACCTTGTCCGAAACCCTGCGGGAAGCCGCCCTGGCCGTAGCCGGCCGGGCCCTGCATCGCTGAGCCCTGTATGCGATCACGCTGACCAATCCTGGGGTCCGCTTCTGGCTCTGGATTGTCTGGAGAAAGATTCGTGGGTTCGGCTGTCTGACCAGGCTTGTCGAGAGGGTAAAGTCCAGAGACGGGGTCGACAAACAGAGAAGCTGACGACAGCAGAAACGAGCTATTGTCAAATCTGGTGTTTGGCCAGTTGAATCAAAGTGTAGTAGTTCAGACCAGATCTGACACTCAGTAGTTGAAAAAGAGAGGGTTACCGGTGTTGATGGTGGTGCGAACCAAACCGTCAAAACACAAAAGAGGTAACCCTCATGCTCAATACTAACGAGAGAATCATCAAACACAAGGTCGGGCTGTTGAATCTGGCCGAAGAACTGGGCAACGTCTCGAAGGCCTGCCAGGTGATGGGGCTGTCCCGTGATACGTTTTACCGCTACAAGAATGCTGTCGAGGAAGGCGGTATCGATGCCCTGCTGGAGTCGGATCGGCGAAAACCTAATCCGAAGAACCGGGTGGAGCCCAAGATTGAATTGGCTGTCACGCAGTATGCCATTGATTTTCCGGCGCATGGCCAGGTTCGCGTCAGCAACGAGTTACGCAAACAAGGTGTGTTTGTCTCGCCCAGCGGCGTACGCAGTATCTGGCTGCGGCACGACCTGGCCAACTTCAAGGCCCGTCTCCGGGCGCTGGAGGCCAAGCTTGCCGAAGAAGGTCTGATTCTGACCGAGGCACAGGTACAGGCGCTGGAAAAGAAAAAGCTGGAGATGAGGTTTGTGGCGAGATTGAGACCGCCCATCCTGGCTATCTGGGGTCTCAGGATACCTTCTACGTTGGTACTCTGAAGGGCGTTGGCCGCATTTACCAGCAGACCTATGTCGACACCTACGCCAAGGTGGCGCACTGCAAGCTGTATACAACGAAGACACCCATTACGGCGGCTGACATGCTGAATGACCGGGTATTGCCGTTCTACGAGGCCCACGATTTACCTGTTCTGCGGATACTGACTGACCGTGGAACAGAGTACTGCGGCCGCGCAGAAACCCATGACTACCAACTGTTCCTGGCCATCAACGATATCGATCACACCAAAACCAAGGCAAGGTCACCACAGACCAATGGAATCTGTGAGCGCTTCCATAAGACGATCTTGCAGGAGTTCTACCAGGTCACCTTCCGCAAGACACTCTATGAAACGCTGGATGAGCTGCAATCCGATCTGGACGAATGGCTGGAATACTACAATAATGAACGAACACATCAGGGCAAGATGTGCTGTGGGCGAACCCCCATGCAAACGCTAGAGGATGGCAAACAAATCTGGCAGGAAAAGTTCGTGGCTTGAACTTGAGCTGACAGTCACCACCATCGAACCGGTAACTGTCAGATCAAATCTGGACTACTACATGCCCTTACTGTTCAATCATCTCCGGCTGAAAGTCTCGTCGCTTATGAATCACCGCCAACACGATAACATCCGGTGCCTTGATTTCGTAGAGGATGCGGTAGGAGTACAGCGACAGCTCGCGGATGGCATCGTTACCGAGTTCCGGCACTATCTTGCCCATGCGCGGCAGTTCATTGAGGACATCGGTCTTGGCCACGATATCCTGGGTAACCTTTCTGGCATAATGCATGGAGTCGTGGGCAATGAAATCGTAGATGGAGCGCAGATCGGCCCTGGCCGGGTCCGACCAGATCACCATGTATCGATCTCGCGCTTGAGTTCTTCACTGGTGATGGTTTTGCCCTGATCGGCGGCCTCCTGGCCCTTGCGGATTTTATCCAGCACATAGAGCCGGTACATGATCTCGTCCATATCGGCATCATCGGGCAGCTTGCCGATGGTCTCCAGGGCTTCCTGTTTGGCAGGTTGCATGGTGTTTCCTCCTTCCGGTTTTTCAGGCACTGGCGGCCTGGTCGTCGAGTGATGTGAGCGTGGCCTGCATCTTGTGCTTGGCGATCATGGCATCGATGAGCTTGATGACCGCCTCCTGATCCTCGGGATCGAATCCTTCCACGGCCTGAAAGCGCCGAAACAGCCGGGCGTTGCCCAGCGGCATCTCCTCGACGGGGTTGCCGGTGAGCAGGTAATCCACGGTCGTGTCCAGGGCATCGGCCAGCTTGATGAGCATCTCGGCGGGCGGAAGATTAACTCCGCTCTCGTACTTGTTGAGCTGCGTGTAGTTCTCCTCTCGGTGACCGTGGTCAGCTGCTGAGGTTGCCGACCAGTTGCTTGGTCTGGTGCTTGATGATCATTCCTTCCAGCAGTGCCTTGATAATCTGCTTTTCCTCTGGCGGCATGCGCGAGATCGCCTCGAACTGAAGCCGCAAATCCTCATCCGGTCCCCGCTCGCCCTCCTCGAAGACCAGGTCGTCCAGGCTGACGTGGAGCACCTGTGCCAGCTTGATCAGGGCGCTCAGGGTCGGCTGTGCGGTACCGGACTCGTACTTCTTGATCTGGTTCACATGCATGCCCACGGCATTCGCCAGGCTTTGCTGGGTGTAGCCCTGCGCCTTGCGCAGGGTAACGAGTCGTTTCGGGAAGTGCATCGCGATAATCCGCCAATAGCCAATGTACCCTTTGGGGTCTGTTACGGGTTGACAAAAGTATACCATAAGGGGCTGGACTAGCACATGAAAATAGTCTTGACAGGATTTTGGAGGACCCCGGAAATGGCCCGCATCCCCGACGAGCAGCTCGACCGCCTGAAGCAGGAAATCTCCGTCCAGCGCCTGGCTGAGGGCATGGGCATCTCCCTGAAACGCCACGGCGCGGATCTGATCGGCCTGTGCCCGTTCCATGATGATCTGAACCCAGCCTGGTGATCAGCTCCGGGAAGAACCTCTGGCACTGCCTGGTGTCAACGGACAAAAATAATTGACCCACCCTGGAAGCTGAAAAAATGATCCACCTTTCCGTAGGGTTGCCAACCGAGGCGGTAGCAGCAGTCCGCCACCGTCCGAAGTGATGCGTCCACCGTCAAAACGACCGATCACTTCGCGTCGTCCCAGGGACTGAAATGCCAACTGCTTCGGTGTTCACCCTGTTTTTATAGGCCTCTTTCTCTTGTTGCGGATAAGTGTTTGTTTCCACCCACTTTACAAAAAGAGGTCTGTTTCTATAGGGGTGGTGAGATATCCGGGCTAGGCTGCGGTTGTGGGAGGGCCCGGGCCGATGGTGGCGTTGCGTTAGGGCTCGGTGCGTGGGGCGCTACGCTGGCGGCTGCTGTTGTCCAGGGGACTGATCTGGTGCAGCACCTGGGTCAGGGCGCTTACCGCTTTGTTGTTACCCCGTTCTCGTTCCAGTTGGCGCAGGGTTTTTAGGGCGCCCACGTGATCCGGGCGGATGTCAAGTATGGCCTGCAAGGCTTGAGGGCGCGTGCGGCCGTTGCGGACCACTTCCTCCAGCGAGGCAAACATTTGATCTGCAAGACTGAAGCTTATCCAGCGGTCCTTGGGGTTGGCGTTGTAGGCCAGGCGCAAGAGGCGGGCGGCCTCTGCCGGGCGCTGCTGCAAGCCCGCCACCCAGGAACGGAGGGCCAGCTCGGTGGCGACATAAGCGCGTTCGAAGGCTTCCGGGCTGCCGCTCAGTCCCAATAAGGTGCTGGCGTCCTTGAGTCCGGGGCGGCGGCTTAGCAGGTGGGATATCACTTGGGATAAATCCATGCCCCGGGTGTAGCGGGCCTGGGGCAGGCTGTATTCGATGCGGGGTTGCCATTCGTCCTGAACCGGTCCGGTACCCACCTTGATGGGGCCCCAGTAGCGCCCCGCCCAGGTCCACAGGCCTTCGCCGCCGGTGAGGGCGTCGCGGGTGGTGTTGGTCAGTGACCGCAGGCGCTTCATCCCTGCGGCCATGCCCTGCCACGTATCGCGAGGTCCCACCAGGGCCAGGCGGAAGCCTTCGACGAACAGCTGGGCGTCGGGAAAGGCTTGTTTGAAGCTGCGGAGCACGGTGTCCAGTGAGGCGCTGTCGAATTGATTGAGCGCCAGCCACTGAACGAACAGGCCGCCCTCGGCAAGGCGTGCCCGGGCGCGCCGAAACTGTTGCACTGACAGCAGATTGCCCCGGCCCACCAAATCCGGGTGGAACAAGTCACCAATGATGAGATCAAACCGGGCCGTTGTGCCCCGCAGATAGCGGCGGGCATCGTCGCGCAAGATTGTTGCTTTGGTCGAAATCCCGTTGTTGACCGGCGCGAACCACCGGGCTGCCGAGCGAATGGCGCCTGAAGAAAGTTCCACTGCTGTGACAGCCACGCCGGGGTAGGGCAGGGCGCCAGCCGCTGAGATCCCTGTGCCCAGGCCCAAAAACAACACCGTTTTGGGATGGGGGTGCAGCAGCAGCGGCAAGCGGGCCTGGTTTTTTTGCGCTTCCACCGCAGTGGGTTCGGTGGAGGCGTCCATGCGCCGTAAATCTGCCAACAACAGGCGCTGGCCGTCGTCCTGGGCCACCACATGAGTGATGGACAGGGCGTCTTCAAAGTGGGCGAGGTCTTGGACACCGGCCTGGGACCGGGGCAGCAGGCGCTGCACTTCCGGCAAGGACCACACGGGCAGCGCCAGGAGTACGGCCAGGGGGAACAGGGCCCAGGCGCGGCGCTGCCGGGCCCAGTACATGCCCGCGAGCAGCAGCAACAGGGCGGCGATACAAATGGTGGCGCTGGTGCCCACGGTGGGGACAAGTACGAGGCCTGCCAGCAGCACGCCGGCGGCGGCGCCCAGGGAATTGGCGCCGTAGAGCCAGGCGCCGGCACCGGGATCTTCGCTTTTGAGGCGCGCGCAGAGTACCGGCAGCCAGGCGCCCAGCACCACGGTGGCGGGTAAGGTGAGGGCTGCCACCACCAGGCCCTGCTCCAGCAGGGCTTGCCCCAGGGAATCGAATCGGGCCCCGTCCGCCCAGCTTGCCACCCAGGGCAGCGCCCACAGGCTGGCCAGGCCGAAGAGGCAGGCCGCCACCGGCAGCGCGCTGTACCAGGCACCGGAAAAGCGGTGCCGTACCATCAGGCTGCCCAGGCCGATGCCCGCCAAAAACACCGCGAGCAGAATCGCCATGACGTATTCGGTGCGCAGCAGCAGCATGCCCAGCAGGCGGGTCCAGCCGATTTCCAGCATCAGTGCGCCGGCGCCGACCAGGGCGTACATCAGCAGGCCCACGGTGTTGGCGGGGCGACGGCTGTCTGGAGTCACGCTGGGGCTGTGGTTCGCGGGCCAGCGGCGGGTCACCAGGGTCACCGCAAGTGCCAAAGACAGGCCGATGAAGGCCACAATATAAAAGGACAGCATCCAACCCAGCACGGGCAGCAAGGCCAGGGGCAGCAGGGCACCCGCCACGCCGCCCAGGGTGTTGACGCCGTAGACGACGGAAACCGGCACGTCACGGTGACCCAGGGCGCGTAATACCAGGGGAAAAGCGAGGCCCATGCCCAGGGCCGGAACAAACAGGATGGAAAAGCCAACGAAGCTTTGCAGGGCGTGCCAGGCGCCAAGATCCAGGTCCGCGGCGGCGGACCCCAGCTGTGCATCCAGGGCCTGAAACAGCCAGGGCAGGGCCAGCGCATAGAGGGCGACGGCGAACTCGATCAGGGCAAAGCGATAAAGGGCCGCCCGGCCCCCCAGACGCCAGCGGACTCCCACCAGGCTGCCCAGCCCCAGGCCGGCCATGAAGGCCGCGGCGGTGATGACGACGCCAAGAATGCTGGCCCCGAATTGAATGGCCAGCATGCGGACCCACAGGACTTCGTAGGCGATACCGGTGAGGCCGGAGAAGAAATAGGCCGCCACCAACAGGCCGGTGCTCCAGCCCAGCGCCAGGGGAGTGCGGACCTGGCCCCGGCTGGGAATGACGGTGTCGCTGCGGCTGGCCACGTCGTTTTCAAGGGCTCAAAAGGGGAAAAACCAGACGATGGCAGCGACCGCGTGGGCAATGGCGAGGAAGACGCTGAAGCCCGCGCCGATCATATGGGGGATGAAGACCTGTTTGTTGAACAAGACCATGGCGATCCCGAAACCGGCCGTGGCAATGATGCCGATCAGCAGGGCCACCCCCATGATGAACAAAACCTGGTGCTTGGTCTTGTCGGCGACCAGGCCTTTTTCCTTGTTTGAGGCTTCTTCGGTGAAGGCTTGAATGACGTGCATGGAGCCCTCGTCGGGGTTTTCAGCAGCCCTGGTCTGGCCGCCGGGAACCGCCAAAGCAAAGGCGAGTATGACCAAGGAAAAAAGCTGGATTGCGTTCAGTTGTGCCCGCTGTCCAAGAATCGCCATCTGTTTCCCCCTCCAATAACCAACAACGCGTGCAGTTCGTTTGTGATAAGCCGAGCGCCTGTTCGCGGCGCGCCCGCGGCAGGCCCCACGCACCTCAGTTCTTTAGCCGCCTGTGAGGCGGGCTCTGCTGAGGCCGCTTGTCTGGCTGACGCCGGATGGTGGGCTGGCTACGATTTGGGCTCGTCCAGGGAGCTGGGCGCCGGGGCCGGTCGGCCCCGCCGGGATGAGGTGTCACCTTTTTTCTTGCCGAAGGAAAAGCGCCAGTAAAGCACTACCATCAGGATCAAGGGAATCAACACCATGGGCAGGAGGAACAAGAAAATGGCCCAAGGCGTCTCGATGGTGACTCGCAGCCAGCGGTAGCTGTCCAGCGCCCAGGCGGCCTGGGGTGACAAGACACCCAGGGCGGTCAGGCCCAAGGCGGGGACCAGCGGAAAAATCTTATTTCGTTGCATCTTTTGCGCACCTGAATCCGAAAAAGTCGGAGGCCATCTGGGGCCAGGAAAAATTACGATGATAGGCGGAGGTGGAAAAGGGGTCGCTTTTCCATGAGCCGCCGCGAATCACCTTGTAACGCTCTTCAGTTTCCACGAAATTCACCACACGCATGGAGCGCTCGGCGCCGCTCTCCGGTGCGGTGGCGAATTTGGCCCGGAAAATATCCTCCGGGGCGTCTGAGTCGGGGTAGGGTTCGAAATCGTCAGCGACCCATTCGCTGACATTACCCGCCATGTCCAGCACCCCGTCCGGGCTGGCGCCTTGGGGGAAGCTGCCCACCGGCGTGGTTTTGCCGATACGGTAGTACGTGTTCAGGCGCGTAGGATCCATTTTGTTGCCCCATGGCCAGCGCCGCCCGTCCACGCCTCTTGCGGCGCGCTCCCATTCCGCCTCGCTGGGCAGGCGCTTGCCTTCCCATTCGCAGTAACTTTTGGCGTCGAACCACGACACCATGGTCACCGGGTGCTTGAGCAGATCCGGGGGGATTTTTCCACCGTCCCAATGCAGCGGCGGGCGATGCCGGGTGGCGGCCACAAAGCGGGCATATTCGGCGTTGGTCACCGGGTTGAGGTCGATTTCAAAATCCTGAACCCGCGCTTTGTGGCGGGGCCGGTCCTGGGGGTCAGCCCGGCGGTTGTCCGTACCCATCACGAATTCGCCACCCGCTATCCGCACCGTCTGCGCCAGTTCCGACCACTCCTGGGGGCTGAGCAGGGCCCGGGCTTCTTCCACCGTGTAAGTTTTTGCGTGGGATTTGCCGAATTCGTGTTGCGCCTGGCGGTACAATTCCTCGCCGGCGGAGCGCAAGCGTTTTTGTTCTGCAGAGGCGTCGGACACGTCATAGGCCGCTTTGTCGCGCATGTCCATCATGCGGTTGGATCCCAGGCTGAGCACGTGAACGGTCCCCCCCACAAAGGTCAGTACCAGACAGGTGACCAGGGTCGCGCCCAGGAATTTGCGGCGGTGTTCTATGTCTCCTTCGTCTAATTTGCTGCGTTTTTCAAAATTGAACTTCATTCGCCCGAACCCTCGGCCTGACTGCCGGACTTTTGATATTTTTTGTGCAAACTGCGCTTAGCTGAGCGACCGTAGGTGCGTTTTACCAGCACTTCACCTATGACCCCCCCGAAGGCGGCGAATTCCACCGTTACAATCACCACCAGGATCCAATAGGCCACGGGTAACACCTCCACCCCCGGTGGCGGCGTCGTTGTGCCGTAGTGGAGGTCGATATAGGTGGCGCCGCGGACGATGAGGGGGGAGAAATGGGCGATGATCTTGCCGCCCAGGCCGTAGACCAGGGACACGACAATACCGGCCACGAAGGGCACGAGGAACAGGGAGGTGATCCAGGCTAGGCTGAAGGTGGATACGCCGAAGAAATATTCCAGCGTGACGCCGGTCAGCTTGTCACCGAAATAAACGATCCCCGCGCCGGTGATTGCCGCGGTGCTGGCAACGAGAAAATCAAGGAAACGGCTTTTGAAAGTAGACTGTCTCATTGTTCTTCCACGTAGCGCTCGCCCTTGCCCCTGAGCTTTTCAAATTCGGTGCGCCTGGTTTCTTCCAGGTACCAATCCTCCACTTTGAGGCTGGCGAGGTAGGCCGCGAGTGCACGGCGCTGCTCTTCGGGCAAATGCGCGTAAGAGGGCATTTGATATTCCTGCTTGAGCCTGGAGGGAAGAATTTCCTGGGGGTTTTCCGCTGAGAGGTAGCGATAAAACCAAGCTTCATCCTTGAGCGAGCCGATACCGTCCAGCCTTGGGGCGGGTACGTTTTCCATGATGCTGCGTACCATCCACAGGGAGTGGCAGGCGGAGCATTTGTTTTCTTTGTAAATCAGTTCCGCCTGCCGTTTCAGCTCCGGCGTGGCGGTGGTGTAGAAGGGAATACCCGGGTCCTTTTCGCCTTTTAGAACCTGAGTGGCGCGATATCCCGCCATGCCCAGCACCACCACGACGATGCCGATGATTATGCCTTTTTCACCGGCCCGCATGCTTCGCTGCCTGCTCCCGGCGCTTGCGCTCTAGATGTTCTTCCCGAAGCTTTTCCTGCTCCGCCACAACTTTCTTGTATTTTTCAAATTCCTCCGGTTCCATTTTGTCTTCGTCGTCTTTGGAAAACACCGTGTATTTGATGTCCTCGTCGAACTGCTCGTTTTTGATGGCCCAGCGAAGCATGAAGGCGGCGGCAATGAGTATGAAGGCGGCCACCACCATCCACAGGTAAATCGTCCACCCATCGGGCAGGTTTTGAACAAACTCTATCATTTCAGCGCTCCTAGACTAAATAGCCCTCTACAAGTTGCAGCCAGCCGAACAAAACTGCGATGACCATGCCCACGACGATGGACCCGAACATGATTTTTTCGCCCAGTTTCAGCCGCCCCTTCTTTCTCGGCAGGTACAGATAGACAATGATGCCGAACAAGATCAGGGCGACGACCAGAAATCCGAATATGAAATAGCTGTATTCCTGAGAGCGCAGGCTCTCTATGCTCATGTCAAAGCCGAACACGGTGTTGTCTTCGGCGGCGACTCGTATCAGGCGATGAAACGCCCACCCCTCTGCGAGGTTCAACTGCGACAGACTGTTCCAAAACGACGGCATATCAATTCCAGGTTCAAGCCTCTTTGCATTCCCGTGGCGGCTGGCGGCGGCCAGGAACCGGCAGCGCCGGTTCCGGTCGCCCCTTGGACAGAAAAAAAAGCTAATATATCCCCACGCCCGTCACGTTGCTGCCTGCGCCGCCCAGGTGGCAGGCTGGACAAACCGAATCCCAAAGGGCTACTACAATATACCGAGTGGCATCCCCGGGTAAAGCCGCCGGCTTGTTTGCTTTGCCGCTGCTGCGTGTTTACCCACCTGCTTTACACCTTACTGTCCCCACACCATAATTAGCCGCTTACGGTTGGTTAACAGGGGGGTCGTGCGGCCGGGGCAGCGCTGCGCGAACGCCGGAAAGAGGCATGAACAGTAATCCATCTGCGACGGCATCGGCGCTCAGTGTACTGGGGCGCTACTGGGGTTGGCTGGTTCTCGCGGCCTGGGGCGGGGCGCTGCTGGGGCTGGGGCTGGTGCGCACGGCCCCGCTGGGCCTGGACGAGGGCGCGGCGCGGGGGCTGCTGCTCATCTGGTCCGTCTTTGACCGCATCATCAACCCTATCGTGACCATGGGTGTGCCGGACTTCCGGGCCTTGTTGTTCGCCCCTCTCGGGGCGTATTGGACGGGCAGTGTTTTCGCGGCGAAGGTCTACACGATCCTGCTGACCTTCGGCGGGGTGGCTTTGCTGCATGCCTGGGCCCGGCGCACCGGGAACACGGAGGCGGCGTTGCTTGCCAGCGCGCTGCTGCTGGTCTCCCCGCCATTGATCGGCCAGGTGGACGCCATGGGCTCCGGTGTTTTCCTGTTGCTGGCTTTCGGTCTGGGTGCCTGGCTGGATCAGGCCTATCGCCGCGCCAAGCGTCCTTTCGGCGGCTGGTTTTTTGTCCAGATTCTGTGCGCCGGCTTTGCTGTGACCCTGCATCCGGCGGGTCTGGCCTATCCCCTGGTGCTGGCCTGGTCCTGGTACAGCAATCCGCTGGATGCGCGTCTGCGGCGCCATGTGCTGATCGGTCTGGGAGTGATTACTCTCTTGATCCTCGCCGTGCGCCAGGGGTGGCGCGCGATTGACTGGTTCACCAGCCCCGTTCTGGCTCTGGCCCAGTCCCTGCAGCCCATAGCCGGTGGCGGCGAGGCATCTTTGCTGTTGGGATGGTTGCTGCTGACCGTGGCGGTCGTGGTCGTGGTGGCGGACCGCAGGTTTTTGTCTGCAGACCTCCTGGGGCGGATTTTGCTGTTTTCGGTGTTGCTGGGTGCCGTCGCCGCCGACGGGGCCTGGGCCTTGCTGCTGTTTATCCTGGTGATGTACCGGGGGGTGGTGTTGCTGATTGCCCTGAATCAGGCTTTCGGCGGCCATGGTCTGGCCCGCCAGCGTGGTTTGGTGCTGGGTCTGTTGTTTGTTCTGGCCACCGTATTCATGGTGACTGACAAAAGCCGGATCCAGGGGCTGCGGGAAGGCGTGTTGAACAAGCAGGATGTGTTGATCAAGCTGCTGGCGGACGATGTGGCGGACCTGCCCGAGGATGCGCCGTTTCAGGCGGCCAGCCAGTGGCCCGGGCGAACCATGATTGCCGTGAAGCGGACGGTGTTTCCCTTGCCGCGCGGCGCCGAAAACGGCGAGGCTCTGCTGCGGAGCATCAGCGGAATCACTCACCTGATCTTCGATCATCAGAACCCGGCCAACCGGGATCTGGCGCGGAACATCGCCGAGTTGAGCGGTGTGGCGGAAACGACGGTGCTGGAAGAGGGGGGGGTGATCATCCATATCCGCCCTGTCACTGGCGGCCGGGGGCCGGTCCATGAGCCCGAGCGTTCTTCCCGTCCCCGGGACGACGTACCGAAGTTGTAAGCGGGTCCGCCTGCTCACCGGGGGCTTTTCCCCGCCGGCGGATGAGCAGCCCTCAGCGCTGGCAGCGCGGGCAGTAATAAGTGGCCCGCTGGCCCAGGCGCAGGGTGCGGATGGTGGCGCCGCAGCGGGGGCAGGGCAGGCCGGCGCGGCCGTAGACGGTCAGCTGCTGGCGGAAATAACCCGGCTCCCCGCTTTCGCTCACGAAGTCTTGCAAGGTGGTGCCGCCGGCCTTGATGGCAGCGCGCAGGGTGGCTTTGATGGCGGCCGCCAGGGCGTGGTGACGCGGGCGGCTGATGCGCCCCGCCGCCCGTGCCGGGTGAATCCCGGCGCGGAACAGGGCCTCATTGGCGTAAATATTGCCCACGCCAGCCACCACCCGCCCGTCCATGATGAAGAGTTTCACGGCTTGCCTGCGGTGGCGGGAACGCCTGAACAGATAGTCCCCGTCAAAGTCTTCGGTGAGGGGCTCCGGGCCCAGTTCCGCCAGCAGGGGGTGGCGCAAGGGGTCGGCGGTGGTCCAGAGCACCAAGCCGAAGCGGCGCGGGTCCCGCAGGCGCAGGCAGCGGCCGCCGCTGAAGCACAAATCCACGTGGTCGTGGGCGCCGGGGGGGGTGGCGGCATCCACCAGCCGCAGGCTGCCCGACATGCCCAGATGAATGATGACCGTGCCCTGGTCCGCCTCCAGCAGCAGGTATTTTCCCCGTCGCCACACCCGGCGGAGGCACTGGCCGGGCAGGTCCCGCTCCAGGCGCCGGGGCACCGGCTTTCGGAGCTGGCGCTGCCGTACCCGCACGGCGGTGATCCGCCTGCCTTCCATCGCGGGGGCGATGCCGCGGCGGGTGGTTTCCACTTCCGGTAGTTCGGGCATTTAAGGCGGTGTTCCCTCGTCCTCCGTTTCCGGGGGGGTGGTTTTGGGCAGTTCCAGCAAGGTTTCCTCGCTGCCGGGACCGAGGTCGAATTCCAGGCCCGGATCGGGGCGGAACAGGACCAGTGTGCCTTCCCGGCGGACGATGCTGAATGTCAGCGGCGCGCTGGCGGTGTCCAGTTGGACGGTGATTGCGTCCCGCTCGCCGGCCCCGGCCACGCCGGCCCGGATCTTGATGGCCTGGGCGCTTTGCCATTCATCCACCAGGGCCTGAATATTGTCAGGGTCGGCTGGCGGCTCGGCCGTCCACAGACCGTTGCGCTGCCATATCCGCAGCCCCGGCAGGGTCAGGGCGGTGATGTGAGCGCCTTCGGGAAGAAGGCGTCGGGCCACAAAGGCCGCCGGTTCCGCCACCAGATCGGTGTAGTACATGTCGGTGATGAGGTGCACTTTGCGGTTGACCTCCACATAGCGCCGGCCGTCCACCGGGCTGACCCCGCCGAAGCGGATGACCGTGTCGTTCAGATGCAGCACCACGCCGGGCCGCGCCAGGCCCGCGCCGGCCAGGTCGGCGTCGGTGGCGAGAAAGCTGCGGTGGCTGCTGGTCTGAGCGATTAATGCCAGGCTGTCCAGGCGCATGGGGTTGGCGGCTGTCTCGTAAGGTTCCGTCATGACCCAGCCTTGCCCGCGCCGTTTGAATGCCACGGTGGGCTGGTCCCGGCGTTCGATTTTCACGGTGTCGATCTGCTCCGGTGTGAGCCCGGTGAGGGGGGGGAGTTCAGCCTGCTCAGGTTCCAGGCCCGGTTCGTGCACCGTCACCCACAGCAGCGCACCCAGGATGGCGAGCAGGATGAGGTTGAGCAGCCAGCGCCTGGTCATGGGTCAGCGTCTCCGCCGGCGCAGCCATACGGTCAGGCCGCTGAGGATGAGCAGTGCCGGCACGCCCAGCAAAAAGCCGAAGCCGATGACCGCGGACTGGGCGGGACTGAGGCTGAGGGAGACATCGGGCGCCGTCTTGGCGGGGATGTCGATGAGGGCCTCGTCGCTGCTCAGCCAGTTGACGATGCGCAGCCCCAGGTCCAGATTGCCGGCGTTGCCGATGTAGCGGTTGGCGAGGAAGTCCCCGTCGCCCACCACCACCGCTCTTTGTTCCCCTTGTTCCCCGCCGCCGTCGGCGTCGTTGTCCAGCGGGCGGCTGAGGGCCAGGCCGATGTCCAGGGGGCCGCGCAGATCCGCGCCGTCATTGAAGGTGAGTTCGCCCGCCAGTTCGCCCGTCTCGGCCCAACTGCCGGCATTGGTGGACAGAAAAGGGCGGATGTCCCAGGGGGCGTCCTCATCCGCGCTGTGGCCCAGCGCCGCCGCCACGGGAAAGACCGTCACCAGGCCGAAGTCCCGGGTGATGGGGTGGGCGGGATAGTTGGTGACGGCGGCGATGGCCGGGCTCTGGATTCCCAGGAGCTGGCTGGTGAGATCCACGATCACGCCGGGCTCGAAGCGGATGCCCAATTGTTCCGCCAGCGGCTCCAGGCCGGCATTGCCCCCGGGCTCCCCCAGCCACAGCAGCCGGCCGCCCTGCTGCACATAGTCCACAATGCGCCGCACCTCCCCCGGCAGGATCGCCACCTGGGGGCCGGCGATAACCAGCACGTCGGTGTCCGGCGGAATTTCCGGGTTCTGCGCCAAGTTCAGGCTGAGGGAGCGGAAGCCTTTTTTGGCCAGGGCCTGGGTCCAGGTGGACAGATCGAAATTGGCCTGACCGTCGGGCTGGCGTTCGCCGTGGCCGTCCAGAAACACCAGGGTGCGGGTGCCGCTGCGCAGCAGGCGTTGCAGGGCGTTGGTGAAACTCTGTTCCCGCAGCTCGAAGGGTTTGAGACGCTCGCTCTGTCCGCCGTAACTGAGCACCAGCTCGCCGTCCATGGTGATGCCCTGTTCGCGGGCGCGGGCCGGCGCGGCGTCGGGGTCGACGAATTCCAGGGAGATGTCGGGTTTGTAGCGTTGGTAGCGCTTGATGAAATCACCGATGCCGCGGCGGGTTTCCAGGGTGTCGCGGGCGAAGGCGGTGATATTGAGCGGGCCGTCCAGCTTGGCCAGCATCTGCACGCTGGCTTCCGACAGGGAGCGGCGGGCGCCGGCGGTCCAGTCGGCCTGGTAGACGTAACGGGTGCTGAGCCAGGCCAGCACGCCGACAATGGCCAGCAGCAGGACGATGAAAACGGCGTTCTGCAGCCGGGTGAGGCGGCGACTTGCGGGAGTGACTTTCATGGCTTAATGCTGGAGCCGGTCCGCGTCCAGGCGGCGGATGCTCAAAATCAAAAAGGTGGCGATGAACAACAGATAATAAGCCAGGTCGCTGCTGTCGAACACGCCGCGCAGCAGGGACTGGTAGTGGCGCAGGATGGACAGGTACTCCAGCACCCCGCTCCCCTGACTGCCGGACCAGTCCACCACCCACAGCAGCAACAATACCGCGAAAGTGCTGATGGCGGCGATGGCCGGTTGCACAGTGAGGGTGGACATGAACAGGCCCAGCGCGGTGAAGCTGGCCACCAGCAGGCTGATGCCCAGCAGCCCCGCGGCATAAAGGCCGAAATCCAGGGTGCCTCCTACCAGCAGGGCCAGGGGCATCAGGCCGATCAGGGCCACCAGCAGCAGGAAAAAGGCGGTCACCCCCAGGTATTTGCCCAGCACGATCTCGGTCATGGAGACGGGGGCCGAAAACAGCAGGCTCAAGGTTTGACTGCGGCGTTCATCTGCAATCAGGCGCATGGTCAACATGGGCACGGCGAACAGCAAAAACACCGCGGCATCGCCAAACAGCGGCGCGACAATGAGGTCGCCCACCCCCGGTGCGCTCTCCAGGGCCGCTAGCTGTGACTGCACCGCCAGGTACTCGTCCACGGCGATCAAAAAGAAATAGGCCAGGATGAGCTGCTCGACGGCCGCCACGCACCAGGCCAGGGGGGAGACGAACAGGCGTTTGAGTTCCTGCGCGGCGATGGCAACAATCATCAGGCGGCCTCCTCGCGGACGGCGGCGCCGGGATCGTCGCGGGTGATGTCCACGAACACCTGCTCCAGGCTCAAGCGCTCGGGGCTGAGTTCGTACAGGCGCCAGCCCCCGGCCACCGCCTGTTCCACCACCGCCTCCGCCGGGCTGTGGTCGGCGGCGAAACGCAGCCGGAAGCGGCCCTCGCCCAGCGTCTCCACCTCCGTCACGCCGGGCAGGTCCGCCAGCGTTTCAGCGGCGGGCGGCTGGCGAAAGGCGGCAATGAGACTGGTGCCGCGCAGGCGCTGCTCCAGCCCCGCAATGCTGTCGCTGAGCACCAGCCGCCCGCGGCTGATGATCTGCACCCGGTCGCACACCGCCTGCACCTCCGGCAGCACGTGGCTGGAGAGGATCACGCTGTGCTGGTCCGACAGCTCCCGGATCAGGGCGCGGATTTCCCGCATTTGCAAAGGATCCAGGCCCACCGTGGGCTCGTCCAGAATCACCACCGGTGGTGAGTGGATGATGGCCTGGGCGATGCCCACCCGCTGCCGGTAGCCCTTGGACAGATTGCCGATCAGGCGCGGGCCCACTGCGGCCAGCCCGCAGCGTTTCTTGGCACGTTGCACCGCGGTGTGCCGCTGGCCGGCGGGGATGCGGTTGAGGCGGGCGCAGTAAGCGAGATACTCATCCACCGTCAGTTCCCGGTACAGCGGCGGCTGGTCTGGCAGATAGCCCAGCGCCCCCTTGGCGCGCTTGGGCTCGTCCAGCAAATCCACCCCGTCCACCCATATCCGCCCGGCGCTGGGCGCCAGATTGCCGCTCATAATCTGCAAGGTGGTGGACTTGCCCGCGCCGTTGGGCCCCAGCAGCCCGAGGACCTCGCCCTTTTGTACCTCGAAGCTCACCTTGTCCAGCGCAAGATGGCCGCCGTAGTAGCGGGAGACGTGTTCCAGGCGGATCAGGGTGGTGTTGTCCATGGGGTCGGGCCGGTATCCTCGTGACTCAGGTGATCAAAGCGGGCCTATGATAGGACTCTGGGGAAAGTGTCTCAAGACCCGGGTGGTGAGATTGCCCCTGAAAAGGTGTCAGAAAAAAGGGGTCAGACCCCTTTGACATCCTTTGACATCAAAGGGGTCTGACCCCTTTTTTCTGACACCTTTTTTGCTATCCCTTTTCGCTCTTGCCGGGTGGGGAGGGTTCACCTTAGCATAGCGGTCGGGTTCATGACTGGCGCGCACCCAGATGTATCTTGGCATAGACACCGGGGGTACCTTCACTGATTTCGTCTGTTATGACGGGCACGCGTTGCGGGTGCACAAATGCCTGTCCACGCCGGAGGCGCCGGAGCGGGCCATTTTGGCGGGCATGGCGGCACTGGGTCTTGCGGATCGGCCGGTGAATCTGGTGCACGGTTCCACCGTGGCCACCAATGCTGCCCTGGAAGGCAAGGGGGTGCGTACCGCCTTCATTACCAACCGCGGTTTCAAGGATTTGCTTACCATCGGGCGCCAGGCGCGGGCGGAGTTGTACAATCTGCAGCCGCTGCCGGTCACGCCGCCGGTGCCCGCTGAGTTGTGCCTGGAAACCGGCGGCCGCCTGGGGGCCGACGGCAGTGTGCTGGAAGCGTTGACCGAGGCCGATCTGGCCGCGCTCAGCGCTGCGCTCACCCGCCTGCAAGTCCGCGCCGTGGCCATTAATCTGCTGTTTTCCTTTGTCGATGACCGCTTCGAGCGTGCCATCGAGGCCGCCATGCCCGACGGCGTGTTTGTGTCCCGCTCTTCCGCTGTGCTGCCCGAGTACAAAGAGTACGAACGCGGCATGGCCACCTGGCTGAACGCCTGGGTGGGGCCCGTCGTCCACGGCTATCTGGCGCGCCTGGCTGAGGGTCTGCCGCGGGCGCGGGTGGCGGTGATGCAAAGCGCGGGGGATACTATTGCCGCCGCCCAGGCCGGACGGCAGGCGGTGCGCATGCTGCTGTCCGGTCCCGCCGGCGGCCTGGCGGGCGCCCGGCTGGCAGGTCAAAGTGCCGGGCGGGAGCGGCTGCTGAGTTTCGACATGGGCGGCACCTCCACCGACGTGGCCCTGATCGACGGCGAGCCGGCCATTACCAGTGAGGGCCGCATCGGCCCCTATCCCGTGGCCGTGCCCATGGTGGATATGCACACTATCGGCGCCGGCGGCGGTTCCATCGCCCAGGTGGATGCCGGCGGCCTGCTGCGAGTGGGGCCGGAGTCGGCGGGGGCGGATCCCGGTCCCGCCTGTTACGGTCGCGGCGGCGAGCGGCCCACGGTGACCGACGCCAATCTGGTTCTGGGCCGGCTGCGTTCGGACGGTTTTCTGGGCGGCCGGCTGCGTCTGGACGGGGCCGCCGCCCGGCGCGCCGTGGGCCGCCTCGGCGAGGCTCTGGGCCTGTCGGTGGACGAGGCGGCGTTGGGTATTGTGCAACTGGCCAATGAGCACATGGCCCGCGCGCTGCGGGTGATTTCCGTGCAGCGCGGCATCGATCCCCGCGGTTATACCCTGCTGTCTTTCGGCGGCGCTGGCGGGCTGCATGTGTGCGCTCTGGCGGAGGCATTGGGGATGAGCGAGGCGCTGGTGCCCGTGCACGCCGGGGTGCTGTCGGCCCTGGGCATGCTGGCGGCGCGGCGCGGGCGGCATCTTTCCCGCACCATCGCCCGGCCCCTGGCGGAGGTGGACGGGGAGGCGCTGGCGCGCGCCTTTCGTGCGCTGGAACGGCAGGGGCGGGCTGAGCTGGCCGCGGAGGGGCTGGCTCCCGGGGAGATTGTGGTGGAGCAGGGTGTGGACCTGCGTTACTGCGGTCAGGCCTATTCCCTGACCGTGCCCTGGGGCGGGCCGGCGGCAGTGCGGGAGGCTTTCCACCTGGCCCACGAGCGGCGCTACGGCCACCGGCTGCCCTTGGAGGTGGAGTTGGTGAACGTGCGGCTGCGCTTGCGTGGCGCCGCGCCACCCCTGGATCTGCTGCCCGGCCTTGCCGCCGGAGCTGGGCGGCCGGTGGGGTCGGCGCGTCTGGCGGGCAACGTGGCACCGGTGCCCGTGTGGGCGCGGGAGGACGTGGCGGGGGGGGAGCCGGTGACGGGGCCGGCGTTAATCATCGATGCTGTGTCCACCACTTATCTCGCGCCTGGCTGGCATGCCCGGCGGGACCAGGGTGGAAATCTGCTGTTGCAAAACAAGGCGGGTGCTGCACCCTCTTTCAGCCAAGATCTTTCTTGACAAACTGCCGCGGCCTGTTCTTTCCGGGGTCGCTTATGCACACATCTGGCGCGCGCGGCCCCGTTTGCAAGGAAAAATGACGATATCTCGCCACTTTGCCGGTTGTGCGTTATAACTGTTTGAAATTATTGACTATCACGGATAGATCAATTTGTCACCATTTTGACATCAGGCCAGCAAATACGGGCACTAAGGGCACTTACCGGCAATTCTTCCACACACTTATCCACAGCCTTTGTGGATAAACGGCAAAATCTTGTGATGGCAGGCATTTGGCCCGTTTTCCTGGCGGGCTGTTGAAAAACAGCCTGTGGGTGGGGAATGCCCCTGTGCCGCTCGCAGCTTGGTCGCACAAATGATTGACTTGTTGTGGCTGAAGCCGGCCCATGTCCGGATTTTGGGGCGTTGAAAATGGTTTTGGGCGAGCGGATCAATTTGCAAGGCCCACGGACCTTGGCCGCTCTGCCGCGTCGCGGGGAATCAGGCGGGGGGCGGCGTGCCGTCGTGTTTCTGTCGCAGCAGATCCGCTTCTTTTTGCAGCAGGTGGCGGGCGATGGTGTCGGCGTACTGGGTGGGCAGGTCGAGAAATTTCAGCGACACGCGATGAGCGCCGGCCGGCGTGCCGCCGGCGGCCTGGCAGCCGATCACCTCGGCGACAGTGATGATGCCGTGCAGGGAGGGCAGCAGCACCAGGCGCAGTTCCAGCAGCTGGCCGCGCTGAAACGGGCGCTCCGCCGCAAAGCCGATGCCGCTTACGCTCAGGCTGGCGCGGGTGAGCCGGCCGCCGAACTGGGCGAGTTCCCGTATCACCAGCGCTTCGCTGAGACGCCGGATTTGATTGTGCAAGGCGTTGAGATAGTCGCCGGTGGCCGGCAGGCGGCGGCCCAGTTCCCGCGCCGCCAGTTTGGCGCTTTGATCCAGGGCCGCGAATTCGGTGGCCATGGTGAGAAAGGGGACATCCTGGTCCGGTTGGATGGCCGGCCGGTCGGTGAGGTGGTAGGCCAGCAAGACGTCGTCGTCGAGGCGGAAGTGCTGGCGCCGGTTGATAGCGTTGGTCTGGTCTGGTTTTTTGTCCCTCATGGCGCGGCGTCCTGGGCAGTGGCAGCGGTTTGCGGCGGGTCCGCTGTATCGGTGTCTCGGTCATATTTGATGATGATTTCCACCCGCCGGTTCTTGGCGCGGCCCTCGGCACTGTTGTTGTCGGCGATGGGCCGGGTGTCAGCGAAGCCGGCCACCTCGACCCGCTCCGGGGCCAGTTTGGCGAACGCTGTGAGACGGTGCAGCACGGTCACGGCGCGGGAGGCGGACAACTCCCAGTTGGAACGGTAGCGGAAGCTGGAGATGGGCAGCTTGTCCGTATGCCCGGCAATGACAATATAGCCCTGGGTGGCGCTCACGGCCCGGGCGATTTTTTTCAGCGCCGGGAGGAAGGAGTGCAGCAGCACCGCGCTGCCGGAGGGGAACGAGACCTTTTCATTGATGCGGATGACGATGCGGTCTTTTTTTCCCTCGATGGTGATGAGCCTGGCGGCGATTTCTTTGGACAGCTTGCGCTCCAGTTCCCCCAGATCTTTTTTGGCCTTCTCGTTCAGCTCCCTGGGTTTTTTGCCTTCGCTCAGAGTCTGGGGATGGCGGAAGTTGCGGTTGATGGTGGCCTGCTGCACCACGTTCAGGGGCGTGGGCCGGGGCTGGCCGGGGCTGAACTCGCGGGCGATGATGTTATTGCCCACGGGGGTGTCTTTGATGCGCACTTCCCGTTGCACGCCGAAGGCCTCTTTCATGGAGCCGGCCAATTGCTTGAATTGCTGTTTGTCCAGTTCGGAGAAGGAAAACAGCAGCACGAAAAAGGCCATGAGCAGCGACATCAGGTCGGCGAAGGTCATCAGCCAGCCCTGGCTGCCCCGTTCGTCTTTCTTTTTTCGCTGGTCAAAGTCATCCATTGCCGGACGGTCTCTTATGCCGCGTCTTTCACTTCCTTGTCGCGCTTGTTCTCGGGCAGGAAGGTTTTGAGCAGGCCTTCCATCATGCGGGGATTCATGCCTTCCTGGATGGCGTCGATGGATTCCAGCACCAGGTACTTGAGCATGCGTTCCTCATTGCTGCGGATGGCCAGCTTGTCGGCGATGGGCTGCGCCAGGGCATTGGCGATAATAGCGCCGTAGAGGGTGGTGAGCAGGGCCACGGCCATGGCCGGGCCGATGGCCTTGGGGTCATCCATATTGGCCATCATCTGCACCAGGCCGATCAGGGTGCCGATCATGCCCATGGCGGGCGCCACGTCGGCGATGGATTTGAAAATGCTCTGACCCTGTTCGTGGCGCTCAATGGTCATATTGATGTCTTTGCTCAAGGTGCCGCGCACCACTTCGGGCTCAAAACCGTCCACCACGTAGCTGATGCCGCGTTTCAAAAACGAGTTGGAGACTTCGGCGGACTCCAGCCCCAGCAAGCCTTCCTTGCGCGCAATCAGCGCCAGTTCCATGGCCTGATCGATGAGCTGATTGGGGTCCTCGGATTTGTGGAAAAAAGCCTTGAGGGCAATGGAAAACGCCTTGAGGGTGGTGCTTAAGGGGAACTTCATGAGAATGACGGCCAGGGTGCCGGCCACTACGATCAACAGGCCGGGGCCGTTGACAAACATGCCGGCGCTGCCGCCCATGAAAATGGCAAGTCCGATCGACCCCAAGGCCCCCAACAGCCCTAACAGTGTGGCGATATCCATGATTTCAATGCGTCGTCCGGTGTGCTGTGTGCTGCGTGGAAAGCGCGGCCGCGCTTCCGCCCCCTTGTTGTTCCGGCTGCGTGGCCCCGCGCCGCTTATCTTGCATATCGGTACCGGCAGGGGTTTATTGAGCGGCAGCGGCGGGGCGCAGGGTCAGGGTGTAGGCGGCGGGGCCGGGGAGGAAGGGCGTGGCTGTGCCGCTGGCCCAGTCCTCGTGGCCACGGCGGTAAAAGGGCGACAGGGGATGGCCGCTCTGGCCGCCAGGCATGTGGAAATAGCCCAGCTCCTCCCGTCCGGGGGAGACCGCCAGGCGCTGCGAGGCGCCCACCGTTGGGCCCTGGACCCGGGGCATGAAACGGTCGCCGGGCAGGGGCTGGGCGGGCATGTCCAGCCAGGGGGAGAGCAGGGGCAGCAGACGGCTGAAGGGGTGCTGCATGGCCAGGGTGTTGCGCCGGCCCCAGGTGGCGGCGGCCAGAGGGCGGCCGCCGGCGCTGAGGGTGGTGATGACCTCGTCCACCGCCTGAAGCAGCCAGGCCCGCCAGTCCGCTATGCCGGCAGGCAGCAAGTGCGCAGGGCGGGTGCTGACGATCCGCCACAAGGGGATCTCGTAGCGGCGGAAGGCAAGGTAGTCGAAGCGCTCGTCCGCGGCCCGGGCGGGCGCGGTGAGGGCGCCCAGCACCCGCTGCGCCACGGCCAGGCGGAAGGCCCGCACCAGCCGGTAGCCCGCCGAGGCGGTGGCCGCCCGCCCCTGCCAGTGTTCCACCAGGGCCTTGCAGTCGGCCCGCCGGGGGTTGTTCCGGACGGCCGCCTCGTCCAGCAGTGCCAGCAGCAGCTCGCGCCAGGGCGCGAGAAACAGCGCCCGGTCGTCCAGTTGGATGGCGAGCATATCGGTTTCCGTGGCGTGGGGCAGGGCCGCCAGGGCGTTTCGGATTTGGTGCGCCCGCGCCCCCAGGGCGTAGCCGCCGTCGCCGATCTGGTGCCCGGCGGCGCCTCCCAGCACCCGGGCGTTGGCGGTCCACAGGCGGCCGCCGGGCGGGTCGATGAGGCGGGGGTAGCGGGCCGGTTCCAGCCAGCCGTCCCAGCTTTGCGCCGCCTCCCGCCAGGACAGGGGCACGCGGCTGTCGCCCGGCCCCCGGCGGGGCATGATGCCCATCACGGTCCAGCCGATGTGGCCGTCGCGGTCGGCCACCAGAATATTCTGGGCGGGGATGCCGCTGCGGTTGGCGATGTCCAGGGCCTGGACCACGTTGGTGGCGGTCTCCAGACGCCCCAGCTCGGCGTTCAGCGCATGAGGGAAGTGGGCCACCCAGCGCAGGGCCCGCAGGTGGCCGCGGTGGTCGCGGTCGATGACCGGGCCCCAACGGGTGAGCAGGATATCCAGCACCGCGGCGGGGCCGTCTTTGACCACCAGCGTTTCGGGGATATGCTGAAACGCTTCCCAGCCGGCGGGACTGAGGTAGTGGTCCGGGTGCGCGGGATCCTGTTCCAGTTCGATCAGGTCCGCCCAATCGCCGTAGCTGTTGGTGTAGGTCCAGGCGATGTGGCCGTTGCTGCCGGCGATGAGGTAGGGGATGCCGGGCAGGGTGACGCCGGTGACCCGATGTTCCCCATCATCGCCGGGCCAGCGCAGTTGGGCCCGGTACCAGATATTGGGCACCCTGAGGGGCAGGTGCATGTCGCCGGCCAAAATGGCACCGCCGTGGGCGGTGGCGCTGCCGGCCACGGCCCAGTTGTTGCTGCCCAGGGCCGCGGCGGCCGGATCGGCTTCGGGGGCGGTGGCCAGGCGGGGCGCCGGCTGTTGGCGCAGGTCCACCACCTCCGGGCCCGGCAGGGGCGCCAGGCCGATGCGGCTGTGATCCAGGGGTGCGTCCCACGGTCCGCCAGCCGGCGTCAAGAAAGCAGACAGGGCGGGAGGGAGGACATCGCGCAGCACCCCCAGGTCGGAGTCCAGCCGGGCCTCTTCATCGTGCAGGGTGAGGAACATGGCCAGCACCACCAGGAAGCTGTCTTCCGCCCGCCAGGGGGCCGGTGTGGCTTGTAATACCGTGTATTCAAACGGTGCTGCGGCCAGGGCCTTTAGGCCGGTATTGACGCCCCCGGCATAGGCCTCATACAGCACCTGCACCGCTGCCGGGCTCTGCTCCAGGGAAGCTTCCGCCACCCGGCGCAGGCGGTGGAGGCGGGTGCGGCGGTCGTGGGGCAGGGCCTTGGCGCCGAAC
>DRLM01000088.1 GCA_011375345.1 Gammaproteobacteria bacterium | reverse complement strand
TGTTCAGTATGGCCAAGGTGATCTTCCATCCCTGGCTACGGCGCAGACGGCATACAGCCGCCTTCGCACCACCACAACCCGACCTGTTCGCCGATGCGCCAGGATTGCTGGGGGCAATGAAGTGAAAAAATGGGGAGACGCCAGATCCAACCGGGCTTGCGCCGGCAGGCGCTTGCTGGTATAAAAACCTGCTTTGTCATCGCGTCCGAAAAGTCAATTCTTTGCGGGCGACAGTCGGAGGTTTTCAGTCATGGCCAGAGTTTGCCAGGTCACCGGGAAACGGCCCGCCACGGGAAATAATGTGTCCCACGCCAACAACAAAACAAAGCGCCGTTTTCTGCCCAATTTGCACACCCATCGTTTCTGGGTGCAAAGTGAGCAGCGCTGGGTTCGCCTGCGCCTGTCTGCCAAGGGCATGCGGATCATCGACAAAAAGGGCATCGACACGGTGCTGGCTGAGCTTCGCGCCAGCGGCACGAAAATCTAACACAGATAAGGAGCGGCGATCATGCGTGAGAAGGTCAAACTGGTCTCCAGCGCCGGCACCGGCCACTTCTATACGACCATGAAAAACAAGCGTAATACGCCGGACAAGTTGGAAATGAAAAAATACGATCCCGTGGTGCGCAGACACGTGACGTACAAGGAAGCCAAAATCAAGTAATAATTCTGTTACTTGGGCAGGGCCCCAACAAAAAACCCGCCGCCGGCGGGTTTTTTGTTGCCTGTTGGAAACTGACCGGCGTCACGCGGACTGGAGCGTGTAGCCGCGCAGGGAACGGGCGAACTGTTGCAAGGACTCGATCCCGCTGGCCTCCGCCTTTTTACACCAGTCTTGCAGCTGCTTCAGCAGGGTGTCCTGACAGGCGGTGGAGCGCTGCCACAAGGCCTGCAGCGCCTGTTTGTACTCGTACACGGTCTGCAGGGCGGGACTGCGCTTGAGCGCCGCCTGGACCCGGTGGTGGGATTCGTCGCTGTTCCAGTCTTCTCCTTTGACAAGGGGGCGCTTGGCACGCTCCAACAAGCCACGGCATGAGTCATCCGCCTTCTGCAATTCCTCCCGCAACACCGGCATGACGACATCTTTCCCGTAGTTGGACAACACGTGCAGGCGGTTGACCAACACCGCGCGCACGGTTTCGGTGTCCACCGCGTCTTTGCTTGGATTGATGACCGGCTCCGGCGCCACTTTTTTCACCCTGGCCAGGCCCACGGTTTCCAGCGTGCGGATGTACAACCAACCGATGTCGAACTCCCAGGGCTTGGACGACAACTTGGCAGAGCTGGGAAAGGCATGGTGATTGTTGTGCAACTCCTCCCCCCCGATGAGGATGCCCCAGGGCGAGATATTGGTGGAAGCATCCGGGCTTTCAAAGTTGCGGTATCCCCAGTAATGGCCAACGCCGTTGATGATGCCGGCGGCGAAAAACGGGATCCAGATCATCTGAATCGCCCAGATGGTGATGCCGAGGGGACCGAACAGCAGCAGGTTAATGACGAACATGACCACGATACCGTAGCGGCTGTGCTTGCCATAAAGATGGCGCTCCAGCCAGTCATCAGGGGTGCCATGACCGTACTTCGCCAGGGTTTCGGCGTTTTTGGCCTCGGCGCGATAGAGCTCCGCGCCTTCCAACAGCACCTTCTTCAGACCCAGAGTCTGGGGACTGTGCGGATCATCTTCCGTTTCACACTTGGCGTGATGCTTGCGATGGATCGCCGTCCACGCTTTGGTTTCCATGCCGGTGGTCAACCACAGCCACAGGCGGAAAAAATGGCTCACCGCCGGGTGCAGATCCAAGGCGCGGTGGGCTTGGTGGCGGTGAAGAAAAATTGTCACGCTGGCGATGGTGATATGGGTCATGCCCAGGGTAACCAGCACATACCCCCACCAGGGCAGTTCCACGAAACCGTTCAACATAATCGTAATACCCCGAATTAGTTGATAAAAAATATATAGTTATGCCTTTTCCACCGGGCGGCGGGACCGACTATAACCGCTTAAATCTGGTGCGTCCAGGGCTTGCTCACAATCCTGGCAACACAGTGCTTTGCCGCCCCGACGCGCAGAATCTTCCTTCGCTGTCTGCGGCGACGCCAATACCCACGATATTTTCGTGTCAATTATACATATATTGCGCAAGCCGTGTTTTCAAGTGCGATAGTCAGCGTTTATCCGAACGTAATCGTAGGACAAATCGCAGGTCCATATGCTGGCCGCGGCCGATCCCCGGCCCAGATCGATCCGCACGGTGATCTCTTCCCGGCTCATGGCCGCCCGGGCCTGGGCTTCGTCATAGGCCGGTGACCGGGCGCCACCCGCGGCGACGCACAGCCCCCCCAGGTGGAGGGTGACCCTGGCCACGTCCAGACCCGCCACACCGGCCCGCCCGACCGCGGCGAGTATCCGGCCCCAGTTGGGATCGGAAGCAAAAAAGGCGGTCTTGACCAGCGGGGAATGGGCGACAGCGTCGGCAACCCGCCGGCACTCCGATTCGTCCCGCCCGCCGACGACATCCACCGTGATGAATTTGGTCGCCCCTTCGCCGTCACGGACAATGGCCCGGGCCAGGGCCGTGGCCACTTCGGTTAACGCAGCATGAAAAGTCGCGTAAGCCGGATGACTGTCATCGCGCAAGACGGGCGCGCCGGCGCGCCCGGTCGCCATCAGCACGCAAGCGTCGTTGGTGGAGGTGTCACCATCGACGGAAATCCGATTGAAAGAGCGGTCTGCCACCGCTGTCAGACAAGGCCGCAACAGCGCGGGGGCCACGGCCGCGTCGGTGGCGATGAAGGCCAGCATGGTGGCCATGTTGGGACGTATCATGCCCGCCCCCTTGGCGATGCCCGTTATGGTGACACGCTGCCCGCCGATGTTAAGCTGGCGTGAGACCCCCTTGGGGACGGTATCGGTGGTCATGATCGCCCGGGCGGCGTCCACCCAGCGATCCGCCTGCACCGCAGCGCATAAAGCCGGCAGGGCCGCCTTGACCCGGGCCGCGGGCAGATACTCACCGATGACGCCGGTGGAAAAGGGCAGCACCTGCTCGCGGCTCACCCCGGACAAGGCGGCCACGGCCTCACAACAGGCCAGGGCGTCGTCGAGGCCACGCTGACCCGTCCCGGCGTTCGCGGTACCGGTATTGATGAGCAAATAGCGCGGAGAAGACGCGGCCAGATGACGCTCAGCCACCTGCACTGGCGCAGCGCGGAAGGCGTTGCGCGTAAACACCGCCGCCACCGCCGTGCCCTCCGCCAGCTCGATAAGGCTGAGGTCGGGACGGTTCGGGGATTTGATACCGGCAGCCGCGGCGGCGAGACGAACACCCGCCACAGACCTCAGTTCCGAGGGAGCGGACAAACCCACGGCCACGGAATCAGGCCCCAGAGGACGCCGTCGCCGCGCCCACTATCCCAAACGACCGTGACACTGCTTGTATTTTTTCCCGGAACCGCAGGGGCAGGGCTCGTTGCGTCCGACCTTGCGACCTTCCCGGACATAGGGCGTGCGGGATTCACCACCCGCCTGCCGCCCGGCGGGAGCGGGACCGGCCGCGCTTCCGGCTGCCAGAGAGGCCGCTTCAGCGTGCTGAAACTCCATTTCGGTCTGCGCCCGACGCCGCTGCTCTACGGCTTCCACGTCCTCTTCAGCTCGCACCTGCACCCGCGACAGTATGCTGATGACGTCGTGCTTGATGCGCTGCAGGAGCTGGGAGAACATTTCGAAGGCTTCCCGCTTGTACTCCTGAATCGGGTTCTTTTGCGCGTAACCCCGCAAGTGGATACCCTGGCGCAGATAGTCCATGGCGGCGAGGTGATCTTTCCACAAGGCATCCTGGATTTGCAGCATCACGGCCTTTTCGAAATGCCGCATCACTTCGGCGCCGGCCAGGGCTTCTTTTTCGGCGTAGGACTTCTCCACCTCTGCCAGGATACGCTTGCGCAGGGTCTCTTCGTGGAGCTCGTCATCCTCATCCAGCCAGCGCCTGATGGGCAGCTTCAGACCGAGCTTCTCGTCCAGGGCTTCTTCCAGCTCAACGATTTCCCATTGTTCTTCCAGACTCTGCTGGGGGATGCAGGTGTCGATGATGTCATTGACCACGTCAGCGCGTATGGTCTGGATGAGCTCGGCAACGTCATCAGCCTCCATGATTTCATTGCGCTGTTCATAAATCACTTTACGCTGATCATTGGCGACGTTGTCGTAGTCCAGCAGTTGTTTGCGGATGTCGAAGTTGTGACCTTCCACCTTGCGCTGGGCATTTTCGATGGCTTTGGTGACCCAGGGATGCTCAATGGCCTCTCCTTCCTGCATCCCCAGTTTCTGCATCAGCATTTTCACCCGGTCGGAGGCGAAGATGCGCATCAGGTTGTCTTCCAGCGACAGGTAAAAACGGGTGGATCCCGGGTCACCCTGACGCCCGGAACGGCCACGCAACTGGTTGTCAATACGCCGGGATTCATGCCGCTCGGTGCCGATCACGTGCAAGCCGCCGGCTTTCAGCACCTGCTCGTGGCGCTGTGCCCAATCCTCTTTCACGCGGGCCCTGGCCAGTTCGTCGGCCTCGTCGCTCAAGGCCTCCAGTTCCGCCTCCAGGCTACCACCCAGCACAATATCAGTGCCGCGCCCGGCCATGTTGGTGGCAATGGTCACGGTGCCCGGCCGGCCGGCCTCCGCCACCACCTGCGCTTCACTGGCATGATGCTTGGCGTTAAGCACCTGGTGCCTGATTTTCGCCTTGTCCAGCAAAGCGGACAGATACTCTGAGGTTTCGATGGAGGTGGTCCCCACCAATACCGGCTGGCCACGCCGGTGACACTGTTCGATATCTTCGATAATTGCAGCAAATTTCTCCTTGGCGGTGAGATAGACCAAATCGCCGTGATCCTGGCGAATCATGGGTTTGTGGGTGGGAATCACCACCACTTCCAGGCCGTAGATTTGCTGAAATTCGTAGGCTTCCGTATCCGCCGTGCCGGTCATGCCGGCCAGCTTGTCATACAGACGGAACAGGTTTTGAAAGGTGATAGAGGCCAGGGTCTGGTTTTCAGACTGGATGGGCACCCCCTCTTTGGCTTCCACCGCCTGGTGCAAACCCTCGGACCAGCGCCGGCCCGGCAGGGTGCGGCCGGTGAATTCATCAACAATGATGACCTGCTTGTCCCGCACGATGTAATCCACATCCCGCTGAAACAAGGCATGCGCCCTCAAGGCGGCGTTGAGATGATGCATCACCCCGATATTGGCGGCATCGTACAGGCTTTCGCCCTCGCCCAACAAACCGGCCGCCGCGAGCATTTCCTCCACGCGCTGGTGCCCATCCTCGGTTAAAAAGACCTGGCGGGCCTTTTCGTCCACCGTATAATCACCTTCCCCGTCTTCCTCTTCCTGTTTGCTGAGCCTGGGCACCAGATCATTGATCTTGAGGTACAAATCGGAACTGTCGTCCGTGGGACCGGAAATAATGAGGGGCGTACGGGCCTCGTCAATGAGGATGGAGTCGACCTCGTCAACGATGGCGTAGTGGGTGCCGCGTTGAACCCGCTCCGCTGCGCTGAAGGCCATATTGTCACGCAGATAATCGAAACCAAATTCGTTGTTGGTGCCATAGGTGATGTCGCAGGCGTAGGCGGCACGTTTTTCCGCCGATTCCTGGCCGGACACGACCACGCCCACGGTCAAGCCCAGTGATTCGTACAAGGGCATCATCCACTGGGCATCGCGCTGCGCGAGATAGTCGTTCACCGTGACCACGTGAACGCCCTTGGCGGGCAGCGCGTTCAGATAAGCCGCCAGGGTCGCCACCAGGGTTTTACCCTCGCCGGTACGCATTTCGGCGATCTTGCCCTGGTGCAGCACCATGCCACCGATCAGCTGCACATCGAAGTGACGCATGCCCAGGGTACGCCTGCCCGCTTCGCGCACGACGGCAAAGGCCTCGGGAAGCAGATCATCCAAGCTGGCACCGTCCGCCAGGCGGGTGCGGAACTCTTCCGTTTTGGCGCGCAGCTCTGCGTCGCTCAAGCGCTCCATCTCCGGCTCCAGGCCGTTGATGCGCTGAACTTCCGCCCCCATACGCTTCAACAGCCGCTCGTTGCGGCTGCCGAAGACTTTATTCATCACTTTTGCGAACATCAATCCCGTCGGTACACCTTAAAACCTGGAGGAGTCCGTTCTCCTCATGACCAAAGCCTGCTCTGTCAGCGCGCGGCGCGCAGATACTTGATGGGATCAACCACACGTCCCTTGCGCAGCACTTCAAAGTGGACATGGGGACCCGTGGAGCGGCCGCTGGAGCCCATCCTGGCGATGGTTTGTCCCTTGCTCACCTTGTCGCCCACGCGAACCAGGCTTTCCTGATTGTGGGCATAGCGGGTCACATAGCCGCCGCCGTGATTCACTTCCACCAACAAGCCGTAGCCGCTGCGCTTGCCCGACCAGGTGACAACACCCGACGCCACGGCAACGACGGCCGAACCCAGCTTCCCGGCCACATCGACGCCATCGTGATGAGCCGGCCGCCCGGTAAACGGGTCGGTGCGCATGCCGAAGTAGGACGAGATCCAACCCCGCTTTACCGGCATCCCTGTTGGATAGGTTTGTTCTTGCAAAGTTCGGTTCATGTGGATGGATTCGAGAATGTCGAACTGCTGCTGCCGGTCTTCCAGCTGGCGCGAGAGCAACTCCAGCGACGCCAGGAAATCCGGCATCGCAATGGCCCTCGCCGCAGGCTGCTCCGGCCCGCCTTGCGCCGGGACATTCTCGAAATCAAACTCGCCGTTGTCCAGGCCGGCAATACCCACCAGCCGCTCGCCCAAAGCATCCAGCCGAATGGCCCGGGCCTGCAGCACGCTGACCCGGGTGGCGAGCGCATTGAGCTGCTCTTCCGCCTCGGCCCGCGCCTCCTCCACGGCGCGCCATTGGGCATCCATGGACGCGTACAATTCCGCCGGAATAGCCTCGGAGCGCGCGTGCTGATCGCCCCACAAAAAACCAAGATAGGCCGCCGACGTGACCGGCACGACGACAATAAGAAACAACATCAACCCGAAACGCAAAGAATTGAAACGGATCTGGATCGGGCGCTGCAGGTTTGTTCGGAATACTATAATATTCATTTTGTTTCCGCCCTCAACTTAAGCAACGTAAGCTGTTGATTTAACCGTGAAACCCAAATCCCCCAGGTCCCTGGATGCCATTTTTCAGGCCCAGCCCTCCCCGCTGGCCCACCTCATCTGCCATGCCCGCAGGCTTGACCGTATCACAAAATTGCTGGCCGCGCTGCTGCCGCAGCCTCTGGCCGGACACTGCCGCGCCGGAAATGTGGTGGGCACAAGCCTGGTCATCGTCAGTGATTCCCCTGTGTGGGCGGCACGCTTGCGCTTCCTTACCACTGAGCTTCTCACCCGCCTCAATGAAGAGCGCGACCTGCCCCCGCTCACCCGCCTCCGGATCAAGGTGGTCCCCCCCCTGCAAGAGCCCGGGCTCTCACCCCGCCCCCGGCTCGGATTGTCGCCCAAGGCAGGAGCGGTGATCAACGACGCGGCAGACTGTATTAATAACCCAAAGCTCAGCAGCGCGCTGCGACGCCTGTCACGGCATGCCAGGTAATGCCCGGAAAAGCTTTCTGCCTTTTTCCTTGTTTATCTCACACCCGGCGCGCATCTCCAAGTTTAAGTAGCGGGCGCCGGGCTCATGAACAAAATGGGCGCATTCTCGTTATTCTCAAAGGTTACCAATTCCCAGGCATTCTGGTCGGCCATCAACGCGCGCAACAGACGGTTGTTCAGGGCGTGGCCCGACTTGTGGCCGTGAAACGCACCGATCAGGCTTCTGCCTAGCAGATAGAGATCGCCAATGGCGTCCAAGACTTTATGCTTGACGAATTCGTCGTCGTAGCGCAGGCCGTCTTCGTTGAGAATCCGGTAATCATCCACCACGATCGCGTTGTCCAGACTGCCGCCCAGCGCCAGATGATTCTGGCGCAGCAGCTCCATATCACGCATAAATCCAAAGGTCCGGGCGCGGCTGACTTCTTTCACAAAGGAGGTGGTGGAGAAATCCACCATGGCCTGCTGGCTGCGGTTTTTGAACACCGGATGGGGGAAATCGATGGTGAAGGAGACCTTGAAGCCCTCGAACGCCTCGAACACCGCCCATTTGTCCCCTTCTTCCACCCGCACCGGTTTCTTGATGCGGATAAAGCGCTTGGGAGCATTTTGCTCTTCGATGCCGGCGGACTGCAGCAGGAAAACGAAGGGGCCCGCGCTGCCATCCATAATGGGCACTTCAGGGGCGCTCAGGTCCACATAGGCGTTGTCGACACCCAGACCTGCGAAGGCGGACAACAGATGCTCAACGGTGGCAATGCGGGCGGATCCTTTCACCAGGGACGTGGACAGGCGCGTGTCGCCGACAAACTCGGCGCGCGCCGGAATCTCCACCGCCGGATCAAGATCCACGCGACGAAAAATAATGCCCGTATCGGCGGCCGCCGGCCGCAGAGTCAGATACACTTTATCGCCGCTGTGCAGTCCCACCCCCGTTGCACGTATGACGTTCTTGAGGGTTCTTTGCTTAATCATCTGTTCCTTAACTCTTGAAATGTACTCTCCGGCTCCACACCCACGCCGGGGCGATGGTAGCACAGCTCCCACACCCTGCCTAGCAAGAGCAAGCCCGGGTCAAACCTGTACCGCCGGAAAGCTGCCAGGCGGGCCGGATAGGGCGAAAAAGCGAAACCCCTGCCCTGCTTGTCGAAACGATTCGCGCCGGATCCCACTGCCCCCTAATCCGCCTGTTTGCGCAGAAACGCCGGGATATCGAGGTAGCCCATATCCGACTCTTCGACACCCTGTTTCATCCCCGCTGCCGCCGCCTGGCGCTGGGCGCGCAGCACCGTGGGCCGCTCCAGTTGCTGATAGTCGGGCTCGCCGCTGTTTTTGTAGGCCAGTTTCACCGGCTGCTCCGGCGCGGTCTCGGCGGCGTTGCCCAAACCGGTCGCCACCACGGTGACCCGAAGTTCATCGCCCATATCGGGATCGAACACGGTGCCGACCATGATGTTCGCGTTGTCCGAGGCAAAAGCTTTCACAATGTTGCCCACTTCCTCGAACTCGCCGATGGCCAAATCCATGTTCGCGGTCACGTTGACCAAAATGCCCTTTGCGCCCGCCAGATTGATGTCCTCCAGCAAGGGACTGTGGACAGCCGCCTCCGCCGCTTCCCGGGCGCGGTCCTGGCCCGAGGCCCGGCCGGAGCCCATCATGGCCACGCCCATTTCCGACATCACGGTGCGCACATCGGCGAAATCCAGGTTGATGAAACCAGGCCGGGTGATGAGTTCGGCAATGCCCTGCACCGCGCCCAGCAACACCTGATTGGCCTCCTTGAAAGCCGACAGCAGGGTAGCGCTTTTGCCCAGCACTGAGGGCAGTTTCTCGTTGGGAATGGTGATCAGGGAGTCCACGTGCTGGGAGAGTTCTTTAATGCCCTGCTCCCCCACTTCCGCGCGTTTCTTACCTTCGAAAGAAAAGGGCTTGGTCACCACCGCCACGGTCAAAATGCCCAATTCCCGGGCGATCTCCGCCACCACAGGCGCACCGCCGGTACCGGTACCACCACCCATGCCGGCGGTGATAAACAGCATATCCGCACCGCTGATCACTTCCGTGATGCGCTCGCGGTCCTCCTCGGCCGCTTTGCGGCCCACATCCGGATTCGCGCCAGCACCCAGCCCTTTGGTGATGTCCGCGCCCATCTGCAAAATTGTCTTGGCTGACGAGCTTCTGAGCGCCTGGGCATCGGTGTTGGCGCAAATGAAGTCCACCCCCTCGATGCCGTCCTGCACCATGTGCTCCACAGCGTTGCTGCCACCACCGCCGATTCCGATCACCTTAATCACCGCGTTTTGCGGGCAAGTATCCATCAACTCAAACATGACGACCTCCTTAATTTCTCCACTAACTGTTCACTCCGGACCCCAACCACGCCGGCAAACTAAAACCCCCTGAACCACAACTTCATCCGTTCCCAAATGGACAATCCCCCGCCCAGGCGCGTCTCGCGCGGCCGCTCTGTGCGGTTTTTCTGGGCAAACAGCAGCAAGCCCACGCCGGTGGAATAAATGGGATTGCGCACCACATCCACCAGCCCCGACACGTACTGGGGCGCCCCCAGGCGCACCGGCACGTTGAACACCTCCTCCGCCAGTTCCACCACGCCCTCCATTTTGGCGCTGCCGCCGGTGAGCACCACCCCGGCGGCCACCAGTTCCTCGAAGCCGCTGCGCCGCAGTTCGGCCTGGATGAGGGTCAGCAGTTCTTCGTAGCGCGGCTCCACCACCTCGGCCAGGGTCTGGCGTGCCAGCCGCCGCGGCGGCCGCTCACCCACGCTGGGCACTTCGATGGTCTCGTCGGAGCCGGCCAGCTGGGTCAGGGCGCAGGCGTATTTGATCTTGATCTCTTCCGCGTTCGGGGTGGGGGTGCGCAGGGCCACGGCGATGTCGTTGGTCACTTGGTCGCCGGCGATGGGAATCACCGCCGTGTGGCGGATGGCGCCGCCGGTGAAAATGGCAATGTCGGTGGTGCCGCCGCCGATATCCACCAGGCACACGCCCAAATCCTTCTCATCCTCGGTGAGCACCGAGTGGGACGAGGCCAGCTGCTCCAGCACCACGTCGTCCACGTCCAGGCCGCAGCGGCGCACGCACTTGACGATGTTCTGGGCCGCGCTCACCGCGCCGGTCACCAGATGCACCTTGGCTTCCAGCCGCACCCCGGACATGCCCACGGGCTGGCGGATGCCGTCCTGATTGTCGATGATGAATTCCTGGGACAGCACGTGGATCACTTTCTGGTCGGCGGGGATGGCCACGGCGCGGGCCGCGTCCATGACCCGGTCCACATCGCTCTGGGTGACCTCGCGGTCTTTGATGGCCACGATGCCGTGGGAATTGAGGCTGCGGATGTGGCTGCCGGCGATGCCCGCGTGCACCGAGTGAATCTCGCAGCCGGCCATCAGCTCCGCTTCTTCCACCGCCCGCTGGATGGATTGCACCGTGGCGTCAATGTTGACCACCACCCCTCTTTTCAGTCCCTTGGACGGATGGGAGCCAATGCCCGTGATCTCGATCAAGCCGTCCGGCTTCACCTCGCCGACGATGGTCACCACCTTGGAGGTGCCGATGTCCAGGCCCACCAGCATGTCCCTGTCGATTTTTTTCACCATTTTCTGCCCACCCCATCCCGGCCGCCCTCACCGGCCTTCCAGCGCACCGCGAAACCGTTGCTGTAACGCAAATCCACCCGCGCCACCCGGCCCGCCTCCCCACCGAACGCGCGGTGGTAAAAACGCACGAAACGCAGCAGCCGCGGGTACACCTCGCCCCGTCCCAGGATCAGCACCATGCCGTTGCTGAGCACCGCCCGCCAGGCACGCCGCTGGTCCAGCTCCAGCTCGGCCAGTGTCAGCCCCAGGGGCGCGGTGATGCTGTTCATCTGCCGCCAGGCCTGGACCAGCTGCACGGCAGTACCCGGCGGCCCGTTCAAACGGGGCAGGCCGGCGGGCAGCGGCCCCTCCGGCACAAACGGCACCCCGTCTTCATTGAGCAGCGCCCGCCCGCCCCACCGCGCCACCGCAGTCTGCTCCACCACCCGCACCCGCAGGGTGTCGGGCCACAGCCGCTGCACCACGGCCGTCTTCACCCAGGGCAGGGCCTCCACCGCCACCCGCACCCGGTCCAGATCCACGGTGAAAAAATTGCCCCGGGCCCCGGCCCGCACCACGGCGTGCACCGTCTCCGCCGACACCTGCTGAAACACCCCTTCGAGCCGCACCGTCCTGAGGGGCGGCTGGGTGGATTCCGTGGCCCACCACCACAGCCACAACGCCACCCCGGCCATGAGCACACCCCCGGCCAGGGCCGTCAGCGCCCGCAGCACCACCAGCAGGCGCGCGCCGCCCCCCGCCGCCGGCTGAGGAGCGCTCTTGGCGCGAAACGGCACCACCTTGCCACGCTGGCGGGGCGTGGCGGGACGGCTGTGTTTCTT
>DRLM01000087.1 GCA_011375345.1 Gammaproteobacteria bacterium | reverse complement strand
GGATCTGGGGCAAATGGTGTGTCGGGAGATCGAGGCCGCCGGCGGCGTGGCCAGGGAGTTCAACACCATCGCCGTGGATGATGGCATCGCCATGGGCCACGGCGGCATGTTGTATTCCCTGCCGTCGCGGGAGCTGATTGCCGACGCCGTGGAATATATGGTGAACGCCCACTGCGCTGATGCCCTGGTGTGCATCTCCAACTGCGACAAAATCACTCCCGGCATGCTCAATGCCGCGCTGCGTCTGAATATCCCCGCCGTGTTCGTCTCCGGCGGGCCCATGGAAGCCGGCAAGGTGAAGCTGCACGGCAAAGACCTCAGCCTGGACCTGGTGGACGCCATGGTGGCCGCCGCCGATGCCAGCTATCCTGACGACGACATTGACGCCATCGAACGCGTCGCCTGCCCCACTTGCGGTTCCTGCTCCGGCATGTTCACCGCCAATTCCATGAACTGCCTCACCGAGGCCCTGGGCCTGAGTTTGCCCGGCAACGGCAGTCTGCTGGCCACCCACACCGGGCGCAAGGAGCTGTTTTTGAAAGCCGGGCGGCTGATCGTGGAGATCACCAAGCGTTATTACGAGCAGGACGATGCCCGCGTGCTGCCGCGTTCCATCGCCACCTTTGAAGCCTTTGAGAACGCCATGGCCCTGGACATTGCCATGGGCGGTTCCACCAACACCGTATTGCACCTGCTGGCGGCGGCCCAGGAAGCGGGGGTGGGTTTCGCCATGAAAGATATTGACCGCCTGTCGCGCAAAGTGCCCCATTTGTGCAAAGTCGCCCCCAGCACGCCCGTATATCACATGGAGGACGTGCACCGCGCCGGTGGTGTCATGGGCATATTGGGTGAGCTGGAGCGGGGTGGTTTGGTCCACGCCGGCGCGGGCACCGTGCACAGCGCCAGCCTTGCAGAGGCCCTGGCGGAATGGGATGTGCGCCGCACCAACAACGAGGCCGTGCACACCTTCTTCCGCGCCGCGCCTGGCGGCGTGCCCAGCACCGAAGCCTTCTCCCAAAGCCGGCGTTACACCGAACTGGACCTGGACCGCGAGCAAGGCTGCATCCGCGGCCTGGAACACGCCTACAGCAAGGACGGCGGTCTGGCCGTGCTCTACGGCAACATCGCCGAAGACGGCTGCATCGTCAAAACCGCCGGGGTGGACAAAAATGCCCTCAAATTCTCCGGCCCCGCCCGCATTTTCGAGAGCCAGGATGGTGCGGTGGAGGCCATCTTGGGTGGTCGCATCAAAGCCGGCGACGTGGTCATCATCCGTTATGAGGGCCCCCGCGGCGGACCCGGCATGCAGGAAATGCTCTACCCCACCAGCTACCTCAAATCCAAAGGCCTGGGCAAAGACTGCGCCCTGGTCACCGACGGCCGCTTTTCCGGCGGCACCTCCGGTTTGTCCATCGGCCATGTCTCCCCGGAAGCGGCGGAAGGCGGTGCCATCGGCTTGCTGGAAGAGGGCGACGTGATCGAGATCGACATACCCGGGCGGGCTATCCGCGTGGCCTTGAGCGATGAGGAACTGGAACGCCGGCGGAAAGTGATGGACGCCAGGGGCGCCCAGGCGTGGCAGCCGGTGGGGCGGCGGCGGGAGGTGTCGGCGGCGCTCAAGGCGTATGCGGCGATGACGACTTCGGCGGCGCGGGGGGCTGTTAGGGATGTGGGGCGGTTGAAGTGGGGGTGAGGTCTGGCTGGCCCGCATCGCTCACTGACCATAGGGAAAAGGGGTCGCAGCCCTTAATTTGTGTGATTTGTGCGTTCGCAATAGAGCTGACCGGCTTGATGTGTTGGCATCGGGGCATTGCAGGGGAGCGGGTGTCAAGCCTGCCGCCTTTTTCCGCAGGTCAGGCGCCTGCTTGAATTTGCATCCACCGCGCCAGGTCCTCCGGTCTGTCGACATCGTACCGGACGGATAATTCGTGCCAGTGCCAGTTCAAGTTGCGCAGGCGTTCGCGGGTGAGTGCCAGCACGCTGTCGCTGCCCCATGGGATTTCGCTGAACAACTCAGGATGATGCCGGCGCAATCCCAGCAGCCAGTAGCCACCGTCTTCGGCCGGTCCTAGCACGACATTGGCGCCCTTCGTCAGGGCAGCTTGGGCTTGTTCAATATCGGCAGGGCAAAGCGTGGGACAGTCTGTGCCCACCAAGATCACCGCGTCGGCACCGGCCAGGGTGGTGACGGCGGCGTGGCTCATGCGGGTGCCCAAGTCCGGGCCGTATTGGGTACGGGGCAGCAGGGCGTGGGTTTTTATGAGTGTGGCCAATGCGGGGTGGTGGATATCCGGCGCGCACCACAGTTCCACTGGCAGATGTGTTTGGCAAACTGTGGCGACGGTGCGTTGCATCAGGTCTTGGTGCAGGGTGGCGGCCTGTTCGGCACCGATGGCGGGAATGAGCCGGGTTTTGACCTGGCCCGGTACGGGCGCTTTGGCGAAGACGAGCAGGCGGGTGGTCATTTGTTGTAATAGCGTTTGACCAGTTGCTGAGGATCGGCGCCGAAATAGTAGGCCAGGCGCAAGTGCCACATCAACACGATGGTTTTCATTATGCCGTGTTGCTCCCAGCGGCGGCTGGAGGTGACGAGGGGCGTGGACAAGCACAACGGCCGGCTGTGTTGCTTGAGTTGGTGCGACAAGGCGATGTCTTCCATGAGCGGGATATCGGGAAAACCGCCGACTTTTTCAAACATTGCGCGTTTGACAAACATGGCTTGATCGCCGGTGGCGATGCCACTGAGCCGGGAGCGGAGGTTCATGCTTCTTTCCACGACACGCAACATCGGGTGCCGGCCTGACAGGCAGACGTCAAAGCGTCCCCATGCTTTACCGGTTTGATTCATGCCCCGGACGATTAGTTTGTCTGCATTGTGTGGTAGCAGGGTATCGGCGTGGAGAAACAGGAGAATATCGTTTGCCGCCGCATCCGCGCCGGTGTTCATTTGACGGGCGCGGCCGCGGAGGCTTGATATAACGTTGTCTGAAAGCGGTGATGCCTGCCTGGCCGTGTCGTCGTCACTCCCGCCATCCACAACGATGATTTCATGCCCCGCCCGTCGCAATGTTTGCAGGGGTTGCAAGGTGGCGGTGATGTTGGCACCTTCATTTAGAGCGGGGATGATGATGGACAAGCGCATGTTGGTGTTTTTGCGCCCCCCTTTTCAAAGGGGGGCAAAGTCAGCAACAACTGCCGGTGTCATCGCAACAGGCGGTGGCGTGAACGGCGCCTTTGGTTTCCGCGGCGGGGCGCCGGGTGCCGCTGGGGGCGCACCAGTTTACAGGTTCTTTTGCGTTCGCCGGGGGAATACCGATGAAATCGTTTTTCAGCGGGCCTTCGGTGAGAAAGCGATAGCTGCGTTCACACACGGCCATGCGCGCGCCGCGGTAGAAGACATGGCCCTCGTCGTCGGTGATGGAGGCGTAAGGGCCGCGGTAGATCACGGCGTGGCCGCAGTCCAGGCAAGGGTCGGTAGAGGCTTTCACTGCGGTCAGAGTGACGGAACGGAATTCGATGCCCTCAATGGTTTGCCAGGGTTCGGCATCCCACTTGTCGTAGGCCACGGCGAGGAAACCATTGCTGGCAAAGGCGGCCAAAAACTCTTCTTCACCAAAAGCGCCGGACAAACAGCCACTCCATAACTCGGGATCGTCTTTCAAGTGTCGGGGAATGGCTTCATCGGCGACGATGTCTGATACGGCCACGCGTCCGCCCGGTTTCAGCACGCGGTGAATTTCTTGTACCAGTTGTTGTTTTTGTGCATCGCTCACCAAATTGAGCACGCAATTGGAAATGACGAGATCAACGGAGTTATCGGGAATAAGCGGGTGTTCTTTTTTGTGTTGGGTCTTCCAGGCCTCCAGTCGCGCCAGGTCTTGCGCGTTGCGTACGGGATGTTGGGCCAGCCATTCTTCCATGGCCGCCACGTCCAGGGCGAGATCCTGAATGTAAGCTTTGCGGAAGTCCACGCGGTGGCCGCCCAGTTTGTCCGCCATTTCGGCCTGATATTTGCGCGCCAGGGCCAGCATGTCGTCGTTCATGTCCACGCCGATGACGCGTCCGGTTTCACCCACGAGCTGCGCGGCCATGTAACAGATTTTGCCGCCGCCGGAGCCTAGGTCCAATACCACGTCGCCCTCGCGCACATAAGACGAGGGGTCGCCGCAGCCGTAGTCTTTTTCGATGATTTCCCGCGGCAGGGGTTTGAGCAGTTCAGTGTCGTAGCGGACCGGGCAGCACAGGCTGTTTTGCACTGCTTTGGCGCCTTCGGAGTAGCGATCCAGGACGGCGGAGTGTACGTTCATTCTGTTCTCTCACTTACAATGTTGCAAACCAATAGCCAGGGCGCGAAGTTTGCGATGGGTAATGCCTGGCCTTTTTTCAACATCCTGTTATTAACCCGGCAATCAAACAGGTCGTGCTGACCTGTTTGATTGCCGCCCGCGAAATACGGGCGCCATTATGCGAAATGGCTGGTATTTCGCGGGCTCGCATTGACTTGCGCCAATGGCGGCACATCCCTGTGCCGCGCTATTAACCCGACAATCCTAATTGCCGGGTTAATAATTTCCGGGTTGATACCTCAAGGCTCCGCCACAACTGGAGCCCTGCCCGGCGGTGCAGCCGTAGCAGTGGTCTTTGACCACGATGGGCAGGCCGTTCAAATCTTTTCCCACAAGGTCATTGATGTGCGTGCGTGGTCGGCCCTGGTATTGCAAAGGCAGGCCCAGCATCTGATTGAAGTCGCAGTCGTAAACATAGCCTTGCCAGTCCACGCTGATGAGTGACAAGCACATTACGGATTCCAGATTTTCCTCACGGTAGGCGTCTTTCAACAGTTGCATGTAGCTGTCGAACTGCCCTTTGGAAATCAAGGTGCTGCCGAAGCGCTGGATGGGCATGTTCGCCAGTGTGAACAGTTGATTGAAGACAACGCCGTAGTGTTCGCTCAAGTGTTTTTTGTACGCGGCCTGAAGGCCGGCTTGTGCGGGCGGCAGGCTGGGGCCCTGCGGGTTGTAAACCAGATTCAGCGTCAAGTCGCTGCCGGCCTGGCCATACCCCAAGTCGTTGAGTTTTTTAAGACCACGCAAGCTGGCGCCGAATGCGCCCTTGCCCCGTTGCCGGTCCACATTGTCTTCGAGGTAGCAGGGCAGGGAGGCGACAACGTCCACTTTGTTTGCGGCGAGAAATTCCGCCAGGTCTTCCTGCCCCGGCTCTTCCAGGATGGTGAGGTTGCAGCGGTCCATGGCCTTGATCCCGCGCGCCCGCGCCGCGCGGACCAAATCGCGGAAATGGGGGTTGAGCTCGGGGGCGCCACCGGTCAGATCAAGGGTGCTCACCGCGGCGGCGTCCATGAATGCGATGAGGTGGTCTATGGTTTCACGACTCATCATTTCCCCGCGCCTGGGGCTGGCGTTGACATGGCAATGCAGGCATTGCTGATTGCAGCGGTAGCCCAGGTTGACTTGCAGGGTGTCGAGTGTTTTGCGTGTCAACAGGGGAAAGCCGGTGTCTTCCAGCAAGGGGAGGGTGGCATGCATGTATGAGTTCTCCGCGTCTTGAGTTGTTCTGTCATGTGCTTTCGCACCCGGAAGCCTGTTGCTTGGTGTGTTGCGCAAAAAATGCTGCTGCGCGCAGCGTCAATATCGGAAAATCTTCCCTCGCCCCCCTTTTTCAAAGAGGGGGCTCAGGAAGGTGGTGTCTGCGAATTCTTCGTCGGGCTCTGTGTCACTTTTTCTTCAGTGTCTCCCGCCGCACGGCGCTTTTTCAACACCACGGGAATCAGGGAAAACGCGCCCAGCAGGCCAAAAGCCAGCAGTGTCTCGCCGGAGATCAGTTGATCAAGCGATTCAATGCGTCCCAGCGATTGCCCCAGATTAACAAAAACGAAGCTGCCGGGGATGATGCCGAGGGCCGTGGCGGTGGCGTAGGTGCGCACCGACACCGGCGTGAAAGCCGGTACCAGGTTGACCAGCCAAAACGGAAACAGGGGCACCAGGCGCAAAAACAACAAGTAGTGAAAAGCGTTGTCGTGAAATCCCTGGATCAGCTTTTGCGCGCCGCTCCCCAGTTTTTTGCGGGCCGTGTCGGCGAACAGGTATCGCGCGGCAAGGAACACCAGCGTGGCGCCCAGGGTGGCGGCGCTCACCACCACGGCCGTGCCGGCCCAGCGGCCGAAGATCATGCCCACGGCCAGAGACATCACCACTGCGCCCGGCACGCTCAAGGCCACTGCCGTGGCATAGATCAGAACCGCCCCGGTCAGCACGGTCCAGAAGTGGCTGTCGGCATAGCCCAGCAGGGCATCGCGATTGGCTTTTAAATTGGCCAGCGTGAGCCACTCGTGCACGCCGGTGGCGAATACGGTGATGATGCCACCAACAAAGATGCCGGCAATGGCCAGCTTTTTCAAAGGCAATGCTTTCATTGGGGCACTACTTCGCTGCGAAGATTTCTGTATCCGGGTGAAACGCGTACCAGGCGAACCAAAACGCGCTGATGCCCGCCAGCTCCCTGCCCTTGCGGTCGAAGGCCCGGGCGCTTTGCGCTTGCTTGTCGAAGTGCACGCGCACGCTGAGGCCGCCGACGCGGTCTGCCACCTCGCCGCTGGTTTTTGCCAGCTCAGAATAGGGATAGGCTTTGCTTTTGCCCATCAGGGTCAGGCCCAGGACCCGCTCTTTGGGGTGGTAGCGCTTGCTGTGCGCGGTCACCGGAAAGAACAGGCGCCCGCTGCTGTAATAGCCGTCATAGGGATCGCGCTCATAATCGCGCGCAAAGCCGGTAGCGCGGGAAAGTACCAGTGTGTCGGGGTGTTGTTGGCGCCAGGCGGACCAGGTGGTGTGACTCAGCGGCAGCGCCCGCAAGCGCACGCCCCGCTCCGGGCCGGTCACGGCTTTGGCCAAGAGTTGCGACCACAAGGATTCTGTTTCCCGGTCATACAGCAACACATCACTGTTATACAGCAGGCCGGAGACGCCGAAGTGCCGGGCGCGGCCCCCCGCCTGGGAGGAAAAGGCCACGCCGCTGCCGCACAGGGGACAGAAGCTGACCACCACGGCCTCCCTGCCGAAGTGATCGTTGACGATTTCGTGCCAGTTCAAAATGGAGACGGGATAGGCCTTGGCGATACCGCCCCGCACCATGCCCAGCACCCGGTCGCCGGGCTTGAGAAAAGCCGCCTCGCCCGCGCCCACGAACGTCGGCCGGTCGATGGCGGGAATCCCGTCCCGTGGCGGGCCGCCGGGGAGGATCTCATCGGCGGGCACCAGGCTGCCGGCGAGGTCGAAGCCGTTGAGCTTGGGCGCGGCAAGGGCCTGGGCCGCAAGCAGCATAGCAGCGAGGGCTGGCAGCATGGTTTCAGGCAGCCTGACGACAGGCCTGCGCAAAACCGCCGGTCCCGGCCCCTCGCTATCAAAAAAGGGGCTTGGGGGGGATATGCCAATCATTGAAAAGTGCTCGCTGGTATTTGAAAGTTCCCACCTTGCCCCCCTTAAAATTCAAGGGGGGAACAGGGTCCGGCTGGCACGCCGCGAGACGGCCGGCAAACTCAGAAACTCAGACATTACAGCTTGTTGCAAAACGCTGTTGTGCAAGAAGCTGTGTGCGGTGCAAGGCCGCCGCAAACCGCGTATGTGGCTGCCGGTGCTGCTGAAAAAGGCCAGAAAGGCCATTTTCAACGTTTTATTTGGTCGAAGCCGGTGGCGTAACCTTACCGGACGGCTGGGGGGCGGGCCTATGATCAGAATTCAGCATCTCCCGAATCCGCGCCCTGGCCTCGGGGGAAAGTCCTGCGCCCGCTTTTTCCTGGCGGTGCAGCCAGGCGCGGGTGGCGTGGCTGAGGAAGCGGATTTGCACGGCGTAGCGGCGGCACATGCGGCAATACGCGTGGTGCAGCCGCACGCCCAGGCGCTGGCGCCAGGGGAGCGGTTCATCCAGCGAGCGGGAGACCAGTTCGCTGACTTCCTTGCAGGACAATTTGAATTTCACGCTAAACCTCCCCGGGGGGGCGGCTGAACCACTTGAGATCCAGGCATTGCCGCATGCGCATCCGGGCGCGGGATAAGATCACCCACGTGTTATTGGTCGAAGAAATGGCCAGGGCCTGACAAATCTCTTCTGTCCCCAGGCCTTCGAATTCCCGTAGTGTCAGGGCCTGACGCAGGCGTTCGGGCAGACCTTGCAGACATTCCTCCAGCACGCGCCAAAACTCCTCGTTCTCCAAGGCCTGGTCCGGATCGGCCCAACTGCCGGGGTCGGAAATCCAATGACCGCGGCCGTCGAAGGCCGCAGCGTCCAGCACGTCTTCCGGCGCCGTCTCCTCGGCATGTAACGGCCGTTCCCGTTGTTGCTTGCGGATATGGTCGATGAGCTTGTGCTTCAAAATGCTGGTGAGCCAGGTTTTTTCGGAAGCCTTGCCGGCGTAGCGCGACCTTGCCTGCACCGCGGCGAGGAAGGTCTCCTGCACCAGATCTTCGGCCACCATGGTGTCGCGCAGGCGCGCCATGGCGTAGCGGTAGAGTGCGTCGCCGTATTTGTCCAGCCATTCGTTGGGATCGGAAAGTTCGGCCATGGGGTCCGGGGAGGAGCGAAAAACCAGCGGGTATGGTACTAGGGATTGGCGTGGTGGCAAACGTCTCAGACATTCAGACACAGGGAACCCAACAAGGGCGCCGCGCCCACGGGCGGTGATGCGCTGTGATCCGCTGTGATCCGTCGTTGGCGTTTTGTTCACCGCGGCGGCGGCATCGAAACTGTCGTGCATGTGGTAAAGTCCGTGCTCAACCATCTGCTGGCGCCACAGGTCATTGTCATGCTTGATCCTTTCAACCATTCCCCCCGCATTGCTTATTTTTCCATGGAAATCGCCCTGGCCACGGACATGCCCACTTATGCCGGCGGCCTGGGCGTGCTGGCCGGTGATACCCTGCGTTCCGCCGCCGATCTCAGCGTGCCGCTGGTGGCGGTGACCCTGGTCAGCCGCGCTGGCTATTTTCGCCAGGAGCTGGATGCCGCCGGGCGCCAGATTGAGCACCCCGCCAGTTGGGAACCCTCCACCAGGGCGGCACCGCTGAATGCCAAAGTGGTGGTGGAGATAGAGAGCCGGCGGGTGTGGGTGGGCGGCTGGCTGTATGTGCTCAAGGGGCACATGGGCGGCGAGCAGCCGGTGATCCTGCTTGATACGGATCTGGAAGAGAACAACGACGATGACCGTCGCATCACCCATTTTCTCTACGGTGGTGACGAGGCCTACCGGCTCAGGCAGGAAATTGTGCTGGGCATAGGCGGGGTGCGCATGCTGCAGGCCTTGGGCTTTCAGGTGCGCCAGTATCACATGAATGAAGGTCATTCCGCGCTGCTGGCGCTGGAACTCCTGCGCCGCTACGCCTATCCCAGCGATGATGTGCGGCCGGGGGAATCCCCTTACGACATCCCCCGGGTGCGGGAGCTGTGCAGCTTCACCACCCACACGCCGGTAGAGGCGGGGCACGACAGATTTGACTACTCCCTGGTGCTGCGCATGCTGGACGGCTACATCGAGCTGCCCACCCTCAAGCACTTGGCGGGCACGGACAACCTCAACATGACCCGCCTGGCGTTGAATCTCAGCGACTACGTCAACGGCGTGGCCCAGCGCCACGCGGAAGTGTCGCGCCATATGTTTCCCGGCTACCGGGTGCACGCCATCACCAACGGGGTGCATCCCTTCACCTGGGCCAGTCCCCCCTTCCGGAAACTGTACGACACGGAGTTGCCGGGCTGGTGCCACGAACCCCAGCTCATGGTGCGGGCCGAGTGCAAGATCAGCGGCGAGGCCGTGTGGGAGGCCCATCAGGCCGCCAAGCAGAACTTGATTGCGACTGTGAAAAGCAACACCGGCGTGGCCTTTGACCCTGGCCGGCCGATTATCGGATTCGCCCGCCGCATGACGGCTTACAAGCGGCCCGACTTGCTGTTTTCGGATCTGGACCGCCTGCGCGCCATTGCCCGCGAGTATCCCTTTCAGATTGTCATGGCGGGCAAGGCCCATCCCAAGGACGAAGCCGGCAAACGCCTCATCGAAACCCTGCACCGGCACATCGGCGAACTTGCCGGCGTTATTCCCATGGTGTATCTGGCCGACTACGACATGGCCACCGCCCAACTGCTGGTGGCCGGCGCCGACCTGTGGCTCAACACACCGCTGCGGCCTCTGGAGGCCTCCGGCACCAGCGGCATGAAAGCCGCCTTCAATGGCGTGCCGCAGTTGTCGGTGCTGGACGGCTGGTGGATAGAGGGCTGCATCGAAGGCGTCAACGGCTGGGCCGTGGGCGGTGACGGGGCGGGGGCCAATGGTGACGACGCCGAGGCCTTGTACCGCAAGCTGGGGGGGGTCGTCCTGCCGCTCTATCACAGCGACCGTGCGGGATGGATCAAAGTCATGAAAGGCGCCATTACCCAAAGCGCGTCGTATTTCAATTCCCACCGTATGATGCGGCGCTATGCGACGGAGAGCTATCTGACTTGAGCCCGTCGCCTGGATCGCCGAGCCCCCCCCCAAAAAAAAAACGGACAGCAACATGACGTTTGTGGATGAGCACCCCGGCTGCGGCGACGAAAGCCAGCTTCAATTCGTCTCCCGCGCCTTCGAGCGTCTGGGCCTGCGCGATGACCAGCGGGAGCTTTTGTTGTCGTCCTTTCGCGAGACGCAGGTCAGCATTCCGGTGAAAGTGCGCACCGCTGACGGGGAAAGCCTGCGCACTTTCACGGGTTTCCGGGTGCAGCACAATCACGCCCGCGGGCCTTTCAAAGGCGGCCTGCGCTATCACCCCTCGGTGTGCCTGGGGGAGGTGCGTGCCCTGGCGCAGCTCATGACCTGGAAAACCGCGCTGGTGGACATTCCCTTCGGCGGCGCCAAGGGCGGTATTAACGTGGATCCCAAAAGCCTCAGCCTCGACGAGCTGGAAATGCTCAGCAAACGTTTCATGCAGAAAATGACGCCGGTGCTGGGTGTGCACGAAGACGTCATGGCGCCGGATGTGGGCACCGATCCCCAGACCATGGCCTGGCTGATGGAGGCCTACAGCAAAGCCCACGGTTACACCCCCGGCGTGGTGACGGGCAAGCCGGTGGAGCTGGGCGGCTCCCCCGGGCGGCTGGAAGCCACCGGCTTGGGCGTGGCGTTTGTCACCCGGGTGGCGGTGGAGAGCCTGGGCTGGGCCATGAAAACGCTGAAAATTGCCCTGCAGGGGTTCGGCAATGTGGGCTATCATGCCGCCCACGCCCTGGCTGCCATGGGGGCGCGCATCGTTGCAGTGAGCGACTCCTCCGGCGGGGTGTACGCCGAACAAGGCCTGGACATTGCCGCGGCAGGCCGCTACCGCGCTCATGCCGGCACCCTCGCCGGCCTGCCCGGCGCCGAGCCCCTGAGCAATGCCGAGCTGCTGGCCCTGCCCTGCGATGTGCTGATTCCCGCGGCCCTGGGCCATGCCATCGACACCCACAACGCCGCCCGGGTGGGCGCGCGTCTGATTGTGGAAGGTGCCAATATGCCCCTTACCCACCTGGCCGATGCCGCCCTGCGCGAGCGGGGCGTGCCCGTGGTGCCGGACATTATCGCCAACGCCGGCGGCGTGCTCACCTCCTATTACGAGTGGGTGCAGAATCTGCAACAGTTTCCCTGGGAGCGTGGCACCGTGCTCAGGCGGCTGGAAAAGCGCCTGGTGCGGACCTTCCATGAGGTGCGCGACGTGTCCGAACACCATCAGATTGACCTGCGTACCGCCGCCTATGTGCTGGCTATCCAGCGGGTGGCCCGGGCCCTGACGCTGCGGGGTTTGTGAGGCGGGGTCGGGGCTCGCGCCGGTAAGAAAGACAGGGTAAAGTGACGCCCCCGGGAGGGGCTTGCAATCGCACGCCAGGCCCCCATTTGCGGACAGGTTTTTCGTCTCTTCATCGCAAGCCTCAAGGGCGCGGCGGTGCAGCGGCAGACCCCGTGTTGACATGTTGAAATCGGAGTAACTGATGAAGCGCATCCTGCTTTTTCTGGCCACCAACCTGGCGATTATCGTGGTGCTCAGCATCACCCTGCGCCTGCTCGGCGTCGAGCGCATCCTGGATGAACAGGGCGTGGGGCTGGACTACAATTCGCTGCTGATCTTCGCCGCCGTGTTCGGCATGGGCGGGTCCTTTATTTCCCTGGCCATTTCCAAGTGGACCGCCAAGCGCATGACCGGCGCGCAAGTGATCGGACAGCCGCGCAGCGAGACCGAGCGCTGGCTGGTGGAGACCGTGCGGCGCCTGGCCCGGCAGGCGGGCATCGGCATGCCCGAAGTGGCCGTCTACAACGCTCCGGACGTCAATGCCTTTGCCACCGGCATGAGCCGCAACAAGGCCCTGGTGGCGGTGAGCACCGGTCTTCTTCAGAACATGAGCCGCGACGAGGCTGAAGCGGTGCTGGGCCACGAAGTGAGCCACGTGGCCAATGGTGACATGATCACCCTGGCCCTGATCCAGGGGGTGGTGAACACCTTCGTCATTTTCCTCTCGCGGGTCATCGGCCACCTGGTGGACCGGGTGGTGTTCAAAAATGAGCGCGGCCACGGCCCCGCCTTTTGGATCACCACCATTGTTGCCGAGCTGGTGCTGGGCATTCTGGCCAGCATGATCGTGTTCTGGTTCAGCCGCCGGCGGGAATTCCGGGCCGACGCGGGGGGCGCGAAACTGGCCGGCCGTCGAAAAATGATCGCCGCGCTGGAGCGCCTGCAAGCCTCCGTGCGCCAGCCCCATCTGCCCGACCAGATGGCCGCTTTCGGCATCTCCGGCAGCGTGGGCCAGGGCCTCCGTCGCTTGTTCATGACCCACCCGCCCCTCAGCGAGCGCATCGAAGCCCTGCGTCGGGCGCAGTCATGAAGCGCTGACCGCCAAGGCCGCCGAGTACGCAAAGGGCAGTTTGAGGCAGACAACAAACCCTTAGCGCCTCTGGGCGGCCTTGGCGGTTTTATCTCCTGACGCCGATGATCTCCCTCGAAGCCGCCCGCGATATCGTGCTCCGGCACGCCGTGCTGATGGGTAGCGAGCGCATTGCCCTGCACGAGGCTCTGGGCCGGGTGCTGGCTGCGGACATCACCGCCCGCCGCGAGCACCCGCCCTGGGACAACTCGGCCATGGACGGTTTTGCCGTGCGCGGCTGCGATGTGGCCCGGGCCGCGCCGGATGCGCCGGTGGTGCTGCGGCGGGTGGGTGAAGTGCGGGCGGGGGCTTTTTCCGGTTGCAATGTGGGTGCGGGGGAGGCCGTGGACATCATGACCGGCGCGCCCCTGCCCACCGGGGCCGACACCGTGGTGCGGCTGGAGGATACCAGGGTGTCGGGTGACTCGGTCAGCGTGATCAATGCCTGTGCCCGAGGTGCCAACGTCCGCCGCCGGGGCGAAGACATCCGCCTGGGTGAGCCGCTGCTGCCCCGGGGCTCGCCCTGCCGGCCGGCGGAAGTGGGCCTGCTGGCCACGGCCGGCCATGTGTGGGTGAACGTCTATCAGCGCCCCCGCGTCGCCGTGCTCGCCACCGGCGACGAGCTGGCCGAGCCGGGCGAGGCCCTGGGCCCGGAAAAAATCATCAACAGCAACAGTTTTTCCATCGCCGCTCTGGTGCGGGAAGCTGGTGGTGTGCCCATCGTCCTGGCCCCCGCCCGGGACAGCAAAGAAGACCTCAGCGCCAGACTGTGCGAGGCACTGGGCGCGGACATCGTGCTGGCTGTTGGTGGCGTGTCCCTGGGCAAATACGACTACGTGAAGGACGTGCTGAAGGCGCTGGGTGTTGAGATGAAGTTCTGGCGGGTCAAAATGCGTCCGGGCCACCCCGTTGCCTTTGGCGTGCTGCCGCAGACGCCGGGTCCACGCCTGTTTGGCTTGCCCGGCAATCCGGTCTCCTGCATGGTGGCCTTTTACCAGTTCGTCCGTCCGTTGATGCGGAAAATGACCGGCCTGTCGGCGCTCCGCCTGCCCGAGGTGGACGCCGTGCTGGACGAAGACAGCTACAGTCGTCCCGGCCGTGTCCACCTCGCCCGCGCCGTGACCCACTGGCGGGGCGGTGCCTATCGCACCCGCTTGAGCGGTGATCAGGGCAGCGGACTGATTACCTCCATGAGCCGGGCCAACAGCTTGATTGTGTTCCCCGAAGAGGGCGGCTGTTTTCCGGCGGGAGCGCGGCTGACGGTGCAACTGTTGCCGGAATGAACCGGCGCGCTATTCATCGTCGGAGAAGTCATACGACAATTCCTGCTCCGGCGCCTGCAGGAAATACCCCTGGATGTAGTCCACGTTGCACTGCCACAAGGTGGTGAGTTTGGCGGCTTCCTGGACGAAGGTGGCGATGGTGAGGGTGCCGAGGTCGTGGGCGGCCTGGACCATGATTTTCACCGTCGCTTCGCCGTGTTGGTCGCCCGTGAGTTTGTTCACGAAGGAGGGGGCGAATTTGACGAAGTCCGCCCGCAGTTGTTCCAGGTGCTCCAGGGAGTTGGTGTTCTCACCGAAGTGCCCCAGGGCCACGCGGCAGCGCATTTGCTTGAGGGCGGTGATGAGGGCGCGGCTGGCGTCCATGTCTTTGACCGCGCTGGCTTCACGGATTTCGAAGATCAGGCAGTCGCCGGGCAGGCGCAGGCTCTGCAGTTGCTTGCCGATCCACGGCACCAGGGTCTGGTCGGTCAACGAGTCCGCTGAGATTTTTATCAGGAAGCGGGTTTCATTGCCCTGGCGGCGGTGTCCGGTCAGGGCTTCCATGGCATGCTGGATCACCCAACGGTCCAGCGCGGGCATGAGGCCGGCTTCTTCCGCGTCGGGAATGAAATCGGCCGGCATTTTTTGCTGGCCGTCTTCCCCCTGCATGCGGATCAACACTTCGTAGGTTTCCGCCGGCTGGGCATGCAGATGGACGATGGGCTGATACACCAGGGCGAAGCGGCCTTCGCTGAAGGCGGCCCGCAGTTGGTGGCGGGTGGCGAGTTTTTTGTCTCCCGGCGGGCACTGGCCGGCGTCGGGTTGGGCGACGATGACCTGGTTGCCGCCCTCCGCCTTGGCTTGTTGACAGGCCGCGTCGGCCCAGGACAGCGCCTCCATGCCGCCCTGGGCGTCGCGCGGCAGACTGAGCCCGATGCTGCAGGTGGCGTGTACGGATTCGCCGTTGACGTCGAAGGTATGGGCGGCGATGGCTTTGCGCAGGGCGTGCATTTCCGCTTCCGCCTGGCCGGTCTGGGTGCCGGCCAGGAGAATGGCCAGGGTGCTGTCGCCGTAACGGGTGGCCAGGGCGCCGGGGCTGATGAAGGTGGTGATGTCGCGGAGAATCAGGTCGGCATTGGCCGCTCCCAGGCGTTCCGCCAGGGCGGCGAATTCGTCCACCTCCAGATACGCCAGCGCCGGCCGGGCCGGGGCGTTTCCGTTCATGCTGGCTTCCAGGGTTTCCAGGAAATGGGCCTGGTTGTACAGGCCGGTGCTGTAATCCTGGATGGCGCTGGAGCGGGATTTTTCCTCACCGGCGGCCGGGGCGGACACAGGAATGGAAAGCTGGATGCATTTTTGATCGTTGACGTGGGCGGTGAGCGCTTCCACCTCCGCGGCAAAGGTGGTGCCGTTTGCGGTGACCCGCACGGTTTCCCTGCCTGTGGTTTCCCTGCCGCTGTGCACCCGTTTCAGCAGTTTGATGAGCTTGGCCTGGTCGTCTTTGTGGATCAGGGCGGCGATATTGCTGGGGCTGGAGGGCTCTGCCGCCGCGCCGGTGAGTGCCACAAACACCGGGTTGGCGTAGATCACTTTGCCTTTGCGCACGCAGGCGATGGCATTGCGCGAGGTGTCCAGCAGTGCGGTGCAGCGGCGTTCGCTCTCCCGGAACATTTTTTCGTAGTGGCGCCGGGCGCGGCGTTCGGTGAGGTCTTTGAGTTCCCGTTGCACCACGAAGACCAGCTCCTCGGGGTGCTCCCGGGCGGTGAGGGCGCGGGCGCCGGCGTGTAACAGTGCCATCAGGTCTTCGCGGCAGGCGTCGTCGCTGACCAAAATCAAAGGGATGTCGCGCTTGGCGTGCTGCAGCAGGGCGATGGCTTGTTTGGCGCTGAAGCCGTCGGCGCGGGCCGGGCAGAGCACCAGATCCCAGTCCTGCTTCTTGAGCGCGACCTGGAATTCCAGGGGCGATTTGATGCGCGCGGCGGTGACGGCGAGGCCCGCCGCCTGCAGGGGATCGATCAGCGACTGGGCGCCTGCCGGGGTGTCTTCCACCACCAGCAGCCGCAGCACCGTTTGGGTGCTGGCTGCCTGAATTTTGGTGTCGGCCGTCTCGCTGGCCGGGTTTTCAATTGGTCGCGGATTTCCGTTCACGCGGGGCCACCCTGTGATGTACTTCCAGCATGACTGTCGGCCCCGGGCGCGAAAACCTGAACAGGCGGGGGGAGGGTGGCGCCGGCTGTGGTCTGGCCAGGGCCTGGGTTATGATGAATTGAGGCTCACTGGAGGAGACCGTCCCATGGAAGAGGTGCATGTAAGGCAGGCCGGTGCCGCCGACGCCGCGGCGATCAGCGTGGTGCACCGCAGTGCCTTTGCCGGTGACGCAGAGGCGGAGTTGGTGGAGGCGCTGGCCGGCTCCAGCCACTACGTGCCGGAGCTGTCGCTGGTGGCCGAAATCGGCGGCCGTGTCTGCGGGCATATCATGCTGTTTCGGGTGGCGCTGCAAAAGCCCGACGGCGTTAGTGTCGATGTGCTGGCCCTGGCGCCCATGGCCGTGGTGCCTTCGCGCACCCATCGCGGCGTGGGTTCCGCCTTGATACGGGCAGCGCTGACCCGCGCCGCCAGCCTGGCTTATCGGGCCGTGATCGTGGTGGGCTATCCGGACTACTACGGCCGCTTCGGTTTTTCCGAGGCCCGGGACAAGGGGGTGTCCTGCCCTTTGCCGGTGCCCGCGGAGTCGGTGCTGGCCTGTGAACTGGTCACCGGCGCCCTGGAAGGCGGCGGGCAACTGTTGTACCCGCAGGAATTCACCCGCCTGTTCCGCCAGCCGCGCCGCGCCGCGCCGTTTTTATAGGCCTGACCACAGGCTGCTGTGTCCCGGCGAGGAGCGGCTGAGCGGTTCCCCTGGTTCGTCCTCATTGTCCAGGGAGCGGTAGTGGAAGCGGGTGTAGGCCCGGGTGGCGTCCACAACCCGGGTCAGTTTCACCCGCTCTTCGCCGCGGCGGCTTTTCAAAACCAGCATTTCTCCCGGATGAAACAAATAGGCGGGGACCAGGATGCTGGCGCCGATTCCCGCCGCTTGCACCGGTGGCAGGAGCAGGCCGTGCAAGGCCTCGCCTTTCACCGGCGCGCCCAGGCGGCGGATATCCAAGGCGGTGGCCCGGGGGGCCAGCCATTGCAGGCCCAGTTCGACGGTGTCCGTGTCAGCGCATTTCAACCAGCGCACCACGGCAATGCCGTGGGTGATCCCGTTTTCGCTGATGTTCACCGCCAGCAAGTCGCCCACCCGTGCCGCCACCTCACCACCGTAGCGCAGGCGGGCGCCGGAGGCGCTTTCGTTGTCCAGCTCGGCGGTAAACACCTGACCGCTGCCGCGGGCCGGTGGCGCATTGTGGCCGGCGAAAACTTTATGGCACGCACTGAGGCCCAGTATCGCCCGTACCGGGGCGCGGGCAGCGGCGCGGGTGAAGCGGCGCCGGTCCAAAGCCCGCCAGGCGCGGTGCAGCCCCCGCAGCACATGCCGGCCCAGAGCGCGCCGGGCGGAGGGTTCGCCGCGGGGGCGGCGCGGGGTGGCACTGGCGTGCTCCATGGCGCGTTTCAGCAAAGGTTCCAGCTGCCGGGTGTCCAGGTGCAGCACGGCTTCCGGGTTCGGTGCCGAGGCGGGGTCGATGGGGGCGGGGGGGGCATCCATGGCGCGCTCGAATGAGAGCATGGCGTCCGCTGCCGCCGCCAGCCCGCCGCGGGACAGGCGGCAATGGGGCGCCCAGGCGGCCAGCAGTTCGTAGACATCGTGCAATTCCTGCTGGGTCAGCCGCTCCGGGCCCGCCAGCGCCAGCAGCACGACGCGCGTGTAGAGGTCTTTCACCGTGGTGCAGGCACCGTCGCGCGGCAGGGGCGAACTCACCTCCCGGGCATGCATGCCTCTTTCCTCGGCCATTCGGTAGAGGGCGTTGATTTTCAGCCAGCTGCCCGGAGGGGGAGGTTCATAGCGTTGGCAGGCCACCAGCAGCGCCTCGCCGCGGTAACTCAAGGCCCGGTGCACGGCGGCGAGGTAGAGGTCTCCGTCCTGGGCAAGACGGTTTTGCAGGGCGATATTCTCAAACACCCGTTCGTAGGCCTGGGCGAAGGCATCATACAGGGCGCCGGCGGCCGCCGCGGCCTTGCGGCTTTTGCCCGGCGCGGGCAGGGGGGCATCGTGATAGTGGCGCGCCAGGGCGTCGCTGAGATAGGCAATGACGGGGCGAAGCTGCTCCAGCACCCGGAACAACTGGGCGCCGGAGATGTTCTCTTCCTGCACGGCCTGCAGGGCATGGAATACCCGCCGCGCCGTTTCCCCCACGTTGGCCAGGGGCAGTGCCGCAACCCAGCTTTCCACTGCCCTCGGTCGCGGGTCGAACGGGAGGGCTTGATCGCCATGATGGTCTGTCTTGGGTGAATCGGGTGGGGTGGGGGATCCCATAAGCGGTGGATTCCTGGGTGTCAGCGAGGGCTTTGGTGAATCGGGCACATGGACTGTTTCAAAAGCTGAGTCAGTGGGTATGTTACCCGGCACTTGAGGTTTGATGATATTTGTTCACAGCGGGTGCTTCGCCTCTTCGCCGGCCACTTCGCGCACCAAGCGCGGCACGAGATAACCGGGCAGGCGCCGGCGCAGGGATTGAACGATGCGGCGGGCCTCCTGGTCGCTGACCCGGAAGTGGGCGGCGCCCTGCACCGGATCCAGGCTGTGCAGATAATACGGCAGTACCCCGTGGTCAAACAATGCTTCGCTGAGCCGGGCCAGGGTGTCGGCCTGATCATTGATGCCCGCCAGGAGCACGGTTTGGTTCAGTATGCTGCTGCCGGTGGCTGTCAGCGCCAGCAGGGCCTGGCGCACCTGCCCGCCGTCAAGTTCCTGGGGGTGGTTGGCATGCACCACGACGACGGACTTGAGGCGCGTCTCCCCCAATAACGCCACGAGTTCAGGGGTCACCCGTTCCGGTAGCACGATGGGCAGGCGGGTGTGGATGCGCAGGCGCTTGAGCCCGGGCAGGCGCTCCAGGCGGGAGACCAGTGCCGCCAGTTTTGGGTCGCTGAGTGTCAGGGGGTCGCCGCCACTGAGTATGATTTCCGCAATGGTGGGGTCGGCGGCGATGTAAGCCAGGGCCGCTTCCCAGCCCGGGTCGGCAGCTTTGGTCTCCTGATAGGGGAAGTGCCGGCGAAAGCAATAGCGGCAGTGGATGGCGCAGGTGCCGGTAGTGAGCAGCAGCGCCCGGCCGTGATATTTGTGCAGCAGGCCCGGCACGGTCATGGCGCGGAGGTCGCCCACGGGATCAGCGGAAAAACCTGCCACCCGTTGTTCTTCCGCCGCCGTGATGAGCACCTGGCGGAGCAGGGGGTCATGGGGATCCCCTTTTCTCATGCGCCCGACATAAGACCGGGGTACCCGCAGCGGAAAGGCAAGGCCGCGCGGGCCGGAACCGGCCAAAGAGGGCGGCAGCGCCAGCTCGCGCAAGAGTTCTGCGGGGTCGCGTACGGCATTTTGCAGGGCCAGCTGCCAGGCGGGGCGCTGCACGGGGACGGGGTTTGGCTGTACCATAAAAAAAGCGCTTTTTTGTCTCTGCGGTGGCGGGTCCGGCGGGTGTTGAACAATCCCTCTCCCGCGATGCGGCGGGACGGCATTCCCCCCCCGGGGGCGGGCGCGAGATCCTGCTCCTTGCGCTTGGCCGCAGGCCTGCGGTGCAAGCCGGTTAATTTAACTTATCAGAGGATGTTATGGCGACGTTTAGTACCAACGAATTCCGCAGCGGCTTGAAACTGATCCTCGATGGTGATCCCTACGCCATCATCGAAAACGAATTCGTCAAACCCGGCAAGGGCCAGGCTTTCAACCGCGTCAAGCTGCGCAACCTGAAAACCGGCCGCGTGGTGGAGCGCACGTTCAAGTCGGGGGAAAGCGTGGAAGGCGCGGACGTGATGGACACCGAAATGCAATACCTTTACAGCGACGGCGAATTCTACCACTTCATGGTGCCAGACACCTTCGAGCAATTCGCCGCCAGCGAAGCGGCCATGGGCGATGCGGCCAAATGGCTCAAGGGCCAGGAAATGTGTCTGGTGACCTTGTGGAACAATGCGCCCCTCACGGTGACGGCGCCCAACTTCGTCGAGCTGACAGTGACTGAAACCGATCCCGGCGTGCGCGGGGACACGTCGGGCGGAGGCGGCAAGCCGGCAACGCTGGAAACCGGCGCGGTCATCCGTGTGCCTTTGTTCATCGAAGAAGGCGATGTGTTGAAAGTGGACACCCGCAGCGGTGAGTACGTGTCCCGCGCCAAAGCCTGAGGGGTCCTGCTTTGACCCCTGGTGATGACTGGCGTCCCAGCGCCGATGTGGAGGCCTTGCATGCCCGGGCCCGCTTGCTGGCGGAGCTGCGTGCGTTTTTTTCCGAACGCGGTGTGCTGGAGGTGGACACCCCCGTGATGGCGGCCTGCGGGGCGGCGGATCCCCATCTGCAAAATTTCGTCACCCATTACCACGATCCCGGCGCCACGGATGCGGTGCCGCTGTATTTGCAGACCTCCCCCGAGTTCGCCATGAAACGCCTGCTGGCGGCCGGCAGCGGGCCCATTTTTCAAATCTGCAAGGCTTTTCGCAACGGCGAACGGGGCCGCCTGCACAATCCCGAGTTCAGCCTGTTGGAGTGGTATCGCCCGGGGCTGGGTTACCGTGCCCTGATGGACGAGGTGGCGGATCTGCTTGCCCGAGTGGGTCTGGGCGCGGCCACCAGCACCAGCTATCGCGAGGCCTTCGGGAACCACGTGGGGGTGGACCCCATGGCGGTGGAGGACGCTGAACTCAGACGTTTGGCGCTGCAGCGGGGGCTGCATGCCGGCACCGCCGCAGACGACGGGCGCGATACCTGCCTGCACTATTTGTGGTCCCATTGCGTGGAGCCGGAGCTGGGCCGCGCGGGGCCGCAGTTTGTGTTTGATTTCCCCTCCACCCAGGCCATGCTTGCCCGCATCCGCCCGGGTGCCGTTGCGGTGGCGGAGCGGTTTGAACTGTTCGTTGAGGGGGTGGAGCTGGCCAACGGTTTTCAGGAACTGACCGACCCGGTGGAGCAGACGCGCCGGTTCGGGCAGGACAACGCCCGCCGTCGCTCCCTGGGCCTGGCCGCAGTGCCCCCGGATACCCGCCTGCTCGCCGCCCTGGCCCACGGATTGCCGGAATGTTCCGGTGTTGCCCTGGGCCTGGACCGTTTGTTACTGGTGCTCCTGGGCCGGTCCAGGCTTGACGAGATTCTGGCGTTTCCCGTGCACCGGGCCTGACTGCCCGTCTGTCGGTATTGCTTACATTTTTCTTGTGCGGACGGCATGGCGGTTTCCGAGGTGCCGGCATGGAAGCCGTTTTTCCGCTATATCTCAGCAATCCGGTGTGATTTTTGCTGATTCATTTCAGGTGCGGGGTTTAAACCCTTGAGCGCCATGGACAATGATGTTCAAATGCACTCACGGAAGGGAGGCGGGTTCAGTGCTGGTCAGCAGGGAGCATGGGTACAGGGCCGTACCCGTGATTCCATACAAAAATAATCTAGAATCCTATGCAGACACTTCGAAAATTGGGTAGGAACATGGAGAAACGATGGACCACGCGGGCGCGTGTCAGCCTGCCGGTGAGCGTGTCCGGTTCCGGTGCCGAGGAAATTGGAACTCATACCCGCGATCTGGCCCTGGGGGGCGTTTTTGTCGAATTCCCCAAAGCGGATGTGTGGCAGCTGGATGCGCCTGTGGAACTTACTTTCACACTGGGCAGCGGCGGGACCGCCACCCGGCACAAGGTGAAAGCAAAAGTGGTGCGTGTGACCCCGGAAGGGGCGGGCATGATGTTCCGCGATTTTGACGCCACCACCTTCCGTTCGCTGCAGGAGCTGTTGCGGGTCACCCGGGAAGCCGCCGCCGTGCAAGCGCATCCGGCCTGATTGCCGGTACGGCCCCGCGTGCGGTGTTTCCCCTGGCCCCAGGGGGGCGGCGCTTGCGGCCTTAGGCGGGCCTGAGGCGCCGGGCCAGGCTTTGTCCCATTTTGATGCTGCTGTTGGCGCGCAGTCCGGCGGCCAGGGTGTAGCGCCGGGCGGGCAGCAGAACGATCACCGTCGATCCCATATTGAAGCGTCCCAGTTCCTCCCCCCGCGCCAGCTTGATCTGGGGTTCGGCGTTGCCGAAGTGCTTTGCCACTTTCTTCCCGCCGCTCAAAGTCGGGGTGGGATCCCACACCGTTTCCATGCCCGCCACGAACATCGCGCCCACCAGAATCACCGCCATGGGACCGCAGTCGGTGGAGAAAACCGCCACCAGGCGTTCATTGCGGGCGAACAGTGCAGGTACCGCTGAGACCGTGCGGGGGCTGACGCTGAACAGCCGGCCGGGCAGGTAGACGGTCTCCTGCAGCACGCCATCCATGGGCATGTGAATGCGGTGGTAGTCCCGCGGCGCCAGATACACGGTGGCGAACAGTCCCTCGCGGAAGGGCGCCGCCCGTTCGGCGGCGCCGCCCAGCAGGGTGGCGAGATCAAAGCGATGGCCCTTGGCCTGAAAGAGGCGCTCACCGTGTATTGTGCCCAGCTGGCTCACCGTGCCGTCCACCGGGCTGATGACTGTGTTGGGGTCCGTGGGCAGGGGCCGCAGCCCCGGTTTCAGCGGGCGGGTGAAAAAGGCATTGAAACAGGGATAGGCCTCGGGCCGGGTTTCCGGTGTCTCGTCCAGATTCACGCCGTAGCGTTTTACGAACCAGCGGATCTGCCAGTTCTTGAACCAGGCCGCCCGCACCCGCGTGGCGCGCAGCATCAGGCGGGTGAGCAGATGGTGCGGGGTCAGATACTGGTCCCACAAACGAAAAACATTCAGCCAGTGGCGGGCCGCGGCCCGGGAGGGCGGCGCTTTGGTGGACATCTCTTGCATGGTTCAACTCAGGGCAAGGCGCAGACAGAGCGGGCGTCCAGTGGGAAAACAGCGCGGCGGCGCGGGCTTTGCGGCGACGAGCCCGCCCCGTCCCGTTGCCGAAAAACGGCCCGGTTTTCGGTACTGCTGGTTTATCATGGTGTGGCAGAGGATTTCAGGGACGGCAATAGTACCCTATATCGGACAATTTGGCGCGCATCATGAACAACACCGCACCGACGCACAACGACGCCTCCGCCGCCCGCCTGCGGGCGCAGGTGGAGCGGCTGGGGGAGGCGCTTTTGGCCCGTGGCTGGATGTTGGCCACCGCGGAATCGTGCACGGGGGGCTGGGTGGCACAGGCCGTGACGGCCATTCCCGGCAGTTCCCGTTGGTTTGAGCGGGGTTTCGTCACCTATTCCAATGCCGCCAAGATGGAGATGCTGGGCGTGGCCGCGGACACGTTGGCCCGTCACGGTGCGGTGAGCCTGGAAACCGTGGCGGAAATGGTCAGCGGGGCTTTGTGTCACAGCCACGCCCAGGCGGCTCTGGCTGTCAGCGGCATCGCCGGTCCTGGCGGGGGCAGCCCGGACAAGCCGGTGGGGACCGTGTGTCTCGCCTGGGCACTTACGGGGCGGCCGGCGTCTGTCCAGAACCGGCGTTTCCCGGGCAGCCGCGAAGTGGTGCGCCGGCGGGCGGTGGGGGCGGCCCTGGACGGTATGCTGGACCATGTCTTGCGAGGCTGACGTGCCCCGGCTGTTTTTCGCCCTGTGGCCGGATGATACTGTGCGCGCGGCGCTGCTGCGGGCGCGGGCCGCCTTGGGTGAGCTGCCCGGCCGCCCCACCCTCAAGGAAAATCTGCACCTCACCCTGGCGTTTCTGGGCGCCACAGATCCGCCGCGCCGGGCGTGCCTGGAGCAGGCCGCAGCGGCGCTGCGTATTCCGCCGTTTACGCTCAGGCTGGATCGCTATGGCTACTGGCGCCGGTCGCAGGTGCTGTGGCTGGGTTGCGGTGTCCCTCCTGCCCCCCTGCGGCATCTGGTGGGCGGTCTCCGGGATGCCCAGCAGGCCTGCGCTGTGACAGCGGAAACGCGTCCCTACGCCGTCCACCTGACCCTCTTTCGCAAACTGCGCAAGCCGCCGGGCGCCTTGCGGCAGATGGCCGTCGCTGTGTCCTGGCCGGTGAGGGATTTCGCATTGGTGGCCTCGGAGCTGGATGCCGCCGGCGCCCGCTATCGGGTGCTGCGCACGTGGCCCCTGGCTTGATAGTGGTGCTTTCCCGGCCGGGAGGTGGGGCGGGGCGTGTCAGCACGCTGAAGCGGTGCGTCGTTGTGTTGCCCGGGTTCGCCGTGTTGGCCTGGGTGCTGTTTGGTGGCGAAGCCGGGGCGGCGCTGGTGGTGCTGGACGGTGCCCGCTCCCCGGTCACGGTGCAGGACCGGCTGGAGTGGTTCACAGGCGATGACGGAACCCTGGACATCCGCGCCCTGACCGGGGGGCGTGCCGCCTTCCGGCCCGCACCACCGCGGGCGGTGTACCCGCGCCGCGCCGCGCCGTACTGGTTCCGGCTGCGTCTGACAGCACGGGCGGAGACGGCGGCCTGGTGGCTGGAGTTGGCCTACACCCAGCTCGACCATATTGATCTTTACCACCGCGTGGGTGCCGGCCCCTGGTCTCACCAGGTTGCGGGGGACCGTCATCCCCATGCGGATCTGGCCTGGCGTCATCCCTATCCCGCTTTCAGGCTGCCGCTGCGGGCGGGTGCGGTCACCGAGGTGCTGCTGCGGGTGCAAAGCAGCACCTCTATCATGGTGCCGTTGAGCCTGTGGCGGGAAGACGCCCTGGCGCGCCACACTCAGGACCGGGTGTTGGTCAACGGCCTGGCCTACGGGGTACTGGTGGCCCTGATGCTGTACAACCTCTTTCTTTTCCCCACCACCCGTGACGCGGCTTATCTCTGGTTTGCCCTGTATTTGGCCAGTTTCACCGCCTTTCAGTTTTCCCTGGACGGCTTCGGCAGCCTGTATCTGTGGCCCCAGTGGCCGGCGCTGGCGGACCGGGCCGCCACCTTGGCCCTGTGGTTGTGCATGGCCGCCGGGCTGCGTTTCACCCGCCGCATGGGCCGCATGCACCGCTACGCGCCGCGCATGGACCGCCTGTTCCGGTGGCTGAGCAATCTGGCTTTGGTGCTGGCCCTGGCTGTGGCACTGCTGGGGCCGGCGCCCGTGTTCGGCATACTGCCGGTGATGGGCTTGGTGGTGGTGCTGCTGATTCCACTGCCCCTGTGGGCCGCCTGGCGGGCGGGTTACCGGCCGGCGCGTTACGCCCTGCTGGCGTATCTGCCCCTGCTGCCCGGCACCGTGTGGCTGGCAGCGCGGGCCATGGCCTGGCTGGAACCGTCTTTCTGGAGCGAGCACTTGTTCATCATTGGCGCGGCCTTGTCGTCCATCCTGCTGTCGTTCGCCCTGGCTGATCGTATCAATGTCATGCGGGAAGAACGCGCCGCTGTCCGTGGGCGGCTGCTGAGGGCGGAGCGTGCGGCCAGCCGGGCACGGCAGCGTTTTTCCCGGCAATTGATCGAGGCCCAGGACGGGGAACGCCGCCGCCTCGCCGCCGAGTTGCACGACGGTGTGGGGCAGACTCTCTCGTTTCTCACCAACGCCCTGCGGCGCTTGCGGCGGGGGGACGGCGCGGCCGTGCCGGCATCCCTGGAGGCGGCGGCGCGGGAGGCGGTGGAGGAGGTCCGTGCCCTGTCCCATCGTCTGCACCCCTCGATCCTGGACAAGCTGGGCTGGGCCGCCGCCATCGAAGCCATCGCCGAGCGCACCGAGGCGCAGACCGGTATTGTCTGCCTGGTGCAGTTGGACGAGGATAGCGGGGCGCTGCCGCCCGGGGCCGATCTGCATGTGTACCGGGTGGCCCAGGAAGCTCTGAACAACGCCCAGCGCCACAGCGGCGCCCGTCGCATCGAGCTGGCCCTGCGCCGGCGCGGGATGGAATGGGTCTTTTCCGTGACCGACGACGGCCGTGGTCGCGGGCCGTCCCCCGCGGCCGGCCTGGGCCTGGCCAGCATCGCCGAACGGGCCACCCTGCTGGGCGGTAAGGCCCGCTTTGAAAATGTGGTCCCCCACGGTTTCCGGGTGATGCTCACCTTCCCCGCGGTGGCGCCATGAGCGTGCGGGTGTTGATCGCCGACGATCACCCGCTGTTTCGCCGCGGCGTGCGCGAAGTGCTGGAGGCGGTGGAGGGCTGTGTCTGCACCGAGGCGGCGGACGGCCTCGAGGCCCTGGCGCACATCAGACAGCACTCCCCCGAAGTGGCCCTGCTGGATCTCAGCATGCCGCGGGCGGACGGTTTCGATGTGCTCGCCGAAGCGGGCCGCCGGCCCGGCGCGCCCCGCTTCGTCATCCTCACCCTGCACGACGATGCCCGCCTGATGGAGCGGGCCTTCGATTTGGGCGCCAGCGCCTACCTGCTCAAAGAGGATGCCGCAGACGAGCTGCTGAAATGCCTGGCCGAGGTGCGGGCCGGGCGGCGTTATCTCAGCCGGGCCTTGGCGTCCGATCCCGCTTCGGGTGACGCCCCCGCCGCGCCGGGCCTGTTGACGCCTGCCGAGTGGCGCATCGTCAAACTGGTGGGGGAGTACAAAACCAGCCGCGAGATCGCCGCGCAGCTCAATATCAGCGTGCGCACCGTGGACAACCACCGCGGCCACATCGCCAAAAAACTGGGCCTGCGCGGCCGGCATGCGCTGCTGCATTTCGCGGCGCGGCAGTTCGGCGGGCCGCCGGAGCGGGGTTGAAGCCGGCCCGGCGCGCAGCGGGCGGCTTTGTTCCCCCTTTGAAAAGAGGGTGAGGGGATTTTCCAATCCCGGCGCTGGCACTCTCCCCCGGAATGAAAGTATTGCGTTGACCAGATCCCCGGCCCGCCTTTTTCGAAAGCGGGAGGCGGGATATCGGCGCACCCGGAAAATGAGTAGTTTTGCTCATAGGCGGCACGGGTCCCACCGCGTAAAGTATCCCTTATAACCATTGATTCCATATTGCCTTTCTCTGCCGAAAGGGGGCTCGCGTGATTGTGATGTGCCACGCGGGAGAGCGGCAGCGCCGTTCATCTCTCCTTCCAGTCGGTGCCGGGCCAGAACAACAACGATGAGGTGCAGTCATGATATCCACCAGATTGATTCAATGGACGGGGGGGGCGCTGCTGAGCCTGGTGCTGCTGGCCTGCGGCGGGGGCGGCGGTGATCCGGCGCCGGCAGACAACAACACGCCGGGGACGACCGACACCGGTCCCAGCCTGTCCGTCAGCAGTGCCGTGCCGGGGGAGGTGATCACCGTGTCCGATGCCACGATCAAGGCCGACGCCGTGGTGGACGTGGTGTTCAGCCAGGGCGCCACCGCCGCCGCCCTGGACGAGGGCCATGCGGTCACGGTCAAAGCCATTGCCACCGCCGATGGTGCCGTGGACGTGGCCGTGCCGCCCTATCTCAATTTCAGCAACGGTGAGTTCGGCGCCGGTCCCGTGACCGTCTCGGTGCAGGGCCGCACGGCGTCCACTGCGCTGCAAGTCCAGGCTTTCCTTGAGCTGGGCTTCGACACCGGCGGGCAGGTGATGATAGGGGCGCTGGAGTACGCCGTGGAGCAGTACGAGCTTGCCTTGGTGAGGCTGGATGCGCTGGCCCTTGAGGTGCCCGGGGTGACGGAGATCGGCGCCCGGCGCAGCCGCATTCAAAGCGAAATCACCCGCCTGGAGGCCATGGTCGACGAGATCGAATTCAACGGCACCCTCACCGTCGCGGTGGACGGGGCCACCGTGGTGCTGTCGCCGGCCCAGCTCAGCCAGCTCGATGTGTGGATCCTGCACGAACTGGTGTCCGCGCAAATCGTGCTGGACGCGGCGGCCCCGGCGGCGGCCGCGCGGGGTGTGGTTCCCCGTGGGGTGCGCCAGACCATCAGCCCGGCCTGGGAGGAAGCAAAAGCCCGCTGGGCCGGGAGCGATGCCCCCAGCGAGACCACCAAGCGCAGTATCCAGGATGTGTTCAGCACGTCCATGAAGGATGTCCTGAAATGGGGCAAGCAAAGCTTGAACGGCGGACTGGCGATGCTGAGCTTGTTCTTTTCCGGCGTGGCCACCGTCACTTCCGGTGGCACGGCTGTCATGGCCAATGCCGCAGGGGTGGGGGTGGCCCAGCTGTCCGCGCTGCTCTCGGCGTTCCAGGCCTGGGTCAGCGGCGAGAATACCGATGCCGCCCTGCAGCGGGACAGGGGCCGCTTCGACGTCACCGCCGAGCTGCTCAGCGCCACGGCGCGGGTGGGCTCGCAATACGTCTCGGCCTATGGTGCCGGCAAACTGGCGGCCGCCGGCACGGCGGTGAACATGGCGCTGAGTGGCAAGGATCTGGCTTCGGCCGCGGAGTTTTCGCTGTGCGAAAAACTCGGCTCGCCGGCACCGTTTTGTGCCGGCGGTGACAGCAGTGCGCCACGTCCGGCCACCGACCTGGATGTACTCCGCTACGTCAACTTTGACGGCAGCCGCGGCGAGCTGGCGGTGGCGGCGGACATCCGGATCTCGGACAATCCGCGCCGGCCCCTGTTCAGCTGGTCGGGCCAGGCCACCATCTTGCTGGTGACCAAAGTGGACGCGGCGGGGACGATTGTGTATGGCATCCAAAGCGAGGACGGTGCGCCGCCTTTGGGTTCTCCGGTCCGCTATGGTGACTACAGCTTGAGCGGTATCACCACCCTGGGGTCCGATCCTTCGCCCGATCTGGCGGCGGGACAGTCCTACACTGTGCAGGTGATGCGCGACGACGGCGAGCAGGCACTGGTGTTTTTCTCGGTGAACTGACCACTTCGCGGCGGTGATAAAGGGGCGCCGGGGGGCCGGCGCCCCTTTGCGTTTGCGGGGGGCGCATCGTGCATCCCTGGGGGGAACTGTGAAATAATTACCGATCAACTCCAGCTGGACGCCGGGGGCGCGCTGCCGGCCTGTCCGCGGTCTACGATCTGAATGAGGACACTCGCAATGGATGAGAAAAAGAGCAAGGCGCTGAACGCGGCGCTCAGTCAAATTGAACGCCAGTTCGGCAAAGGCTCGGTAATGCGCATGGGCGATGTCGGCGCGGTGCGCAACATTGCCGCCATCCCCACGGGTTCCCTGGGTCTGGACATTGCGCTGGGCATCGGTGGTCTGCCCCGCGGCCGGGTGGTGGAAATCTATGGGCCGGAATCCTCGGGGAAGACCACCCTCACCCTGCAGGTCATTGCCCAGGCCCAGGGCCGGGGCGGCACCGCGGCCTTCATCGACGCCGAGCACGCCCTGGATCCGGTCTACGCGGAGAAGCTGGGCGTGAATATGGACGATCTGCTGGTGTCCCAGCCTGATACCGGTGAGCAGGCCCTGGAAATCGCTGATATGCTGGTGCGCTCCGGCGCCGTGGACGTGGTGGTGGTGGACTCCGTCGCGGCCCTCACTCCCAAGGCGGAAATCGACGGTGAGATGGGCGATTCCCACGTGGGCCTGCAGGCCCGTCTTATGTCCCAGGCGCTGCGCAAGCTCACCGCCAACATCAAACGCTCCAACACCCTGGTGATTTTCATCAACCAGATTCGCATGAAAATCGGCGTCATGTTCGGCAGCCCCGAGACCACTACCGGCGGCAATGCGCTGAAGTTTTACTCCTCCGTGCGCCTGGACATCCGCCGTACCGGCGCCATCAAAAAGGGCGATGAGGTGCTGGGCAACGAGACCAAAGTCAAAGTGGTCAAGAACAAAGTGGCGCCGCCCTTCCGCCAGGCCCATTTCGACATTCTCTACGGCGAGGGCATTTCCCACGAGGGTGAAATCATCGACATCGGCGTGCAGGAAGGTTTCGTGGACAAATCCGGCGCTTGGTATTCGGTGGGCAAAACCCGCATCGGCCAGGGCAAGGACAATGCCCGCCAGTACCTCAAAGACAACCCGGAGCTGGCCCGGGAGATCGAAGACAAAATCCGCGCCAAACTGCTGCAAAACGTGGCGACCGGCTCACCGGCGGAAGAGACCGAGGCGGAGCTTGGCTGAGCCGGTGGTGTCTGTCCAACTGCGGCGGGTGGCCATGGATATGCTGGCCCGGCGCGAACATGCCGTGGCGGAGCTGAAACAGAAGCTTTGTGGCAGGGGCTTTGAGGCGGACGCGGTGAACGCCGCCGTGGACCAGCTGGCTGCGCAAGGCCTGGTGAGCGATGAGCGCTTTGTGGAAGCCTATGTCCTGAGCCGCCGCGAGAAGGGCTACGGGCCCTTGCGCATCCGGCTGGAACTGGTGCAGCGTGGCGTCGCGGCGGGCTTGATTCGCGACAGCCTTGACCACAGTGATGCCAAGTGGCGGGAAAGCGTGCGCCGGGTGCGGCGCAAGCGTTTTGGTGCTGCGGTGCCGGCGGATGTCAAAGAGCGCGCCCGCCAGGCGCGTTTTTTACAGGGGCGGGGGTTTACCGCAGATCACATTCGCGCGGTATTGAGCGAAGAGGACGTGTTGATCGATGGCGACTAAAGAGGCGATGAAGTACAGCAGCGCGAACCTGAGGCAGGCCTTTCTTGATTATTTTCGGGACAGAGGCCATGAAATTGTGCCCTCCAGCTCCCTGGTGCCCGCCGATGATCCCACCCTCCTGTTCACCAATGCCGGCATGGTGCAGTTCAAAGATACTTTCCTCGGCGCCGGGCCACGCCCCTACACCCGCGCCGCCAGCTCCCAGCGCTGCGTGCGCGCCGGGGGCAAGCACAACGACCTGGAGAATGTGGGTTACACCGCCCGTCACCACACCTTTTTCGAAATGCTGGGCAATTTCAGCTTCGGCGATTACTTCAAGCACGAGGCCATCCACTACGCCTGGGAGTTCCTCACCGGTGTATTGCAACTGCCTCCCGAGCGCCTGTGGGTCACGGTGTACGAGGAAGACGAGGAAGCGGCGGACATCTGGCTGAAGGACATCAAAGTGGATTCGGCCCGTTTTTCCCGCATCGGCGCCCACGACAATTTCTGGTCCATGGGCGACACCGGCCCTTGTGGACCCTGTACTGAGATATTCTACGACCACGGCCCGGCGGTGCCCGGCGGCCCGCCGGGCACGGCGGAGGCGGACGGTGACCGCTACGTGGAAATCTGGAACCTGGTGTTCATGCAATACAACCGGGCCCCCGACGGCAGTCTCTCCCCCCTGCCCCGGCCCTCGGTGGACACCGGCATGGGGCTGGAACGTCTGGCCGCCGTGATGCAGGGGGTGCACAGCAACTACGACATCGATTTGTTCCAACGGCTTATCGCCGCGGCGGCCGGTCTGGCCAGGGCGCCAGGCCGCCGCAGCGCCTCGCTCAATGTCATCGCGGACCATATCCGCTCCTGTGCCTTTCTTATCACCGACGGCGTGTTGCCGGCCAACGAAGGGCGGGGCTACGTGCTGCGGCGCATCATCCGCCGGGCCATCCGCCACGGCCACAGCCTGGGCCTGAAAGAACCCTTTTTCCATAAACTGGTGGTGCCGCTGGTGGCCGAGATGGGGCCGGCCTACCCGGAACTGGCGGCAGCCGCATCCCAGGTGGAACAGGTGCTGCTCAGAGAAGAAACCCGCTTCCGCGAGACCCTGGATGAGGGCATGAAAATCCTCGAACAGGCCATTGCCGGCCTGGCGGGCCGGGAAATCCCCGGCGAGGTGGCCTTTCGTCTGTACGACACCTACGGCTTTCCCGTGGATCTCACCGCTGATTATGCCCACAGCCGCGGCCTCACCGTGGACATGGCGGGGTTCGAGCGGGAGATGGCCGGGCAGCGGCAGCGGGCCCGGGCCGCCGGTCATTTTGAGGTGGACTACGCCAAGGTGGTGGACAGCACGGTCCACACCGATTTCACGGGCTACGAGCAGTTGCAGGACCAGGGCTGCGTTGTGGCACTGTACCGTGACGGCCACCCGGTGGACAGCCTGGCGGCCGGTGAGGAAGGCATGGTGGTGCTGGACCGCACGCCCTTTTATGCCGAGTCCGGTGGCCAGGTGGGCGACCGGGGCCTGCTTAAAACCGCCGTGGCCCGCTTCGAGGTGCGCGATGTGCAAAAACTGGGACAGGCCCACGGTCATGTGGGGGTGTTGCGCCTGGGCACCTTGGAGGTGGGCGAGCAGCTCAACGCCCAGGTGGCGGCGGAGACCCGCGCCGCCACGGCCCGGCACCATTCTGCCACGCATTTGCTGCACGCGGCGCTGCGCCGGGTTTTGGGTGAGCACGTGACCCAAAAAGGATCCCTGGTGAGCCCGGACCGGCTGCGCTTTGACTTTTCCCACTTTCAGCCCGTGACGGCAGAGGATCTGCGCCGGGTGGAACACCTGGTCAACGAGCAGATTGCCGCCAATGTGGAAGTGGAAACCCGCCTGATGTCGTTCGATGAGGCCCGCGCCGCCGGTGCCATGGCCTTGTTCGGCGAGAAATACGGCGCCCAGGTGCGGGTGCTCAGTATGGGTGGGTTTTCCGTGGAACTGTGCGGCGGCACCCATGTGCAGCGCACCGGCGACATTGGCTTGTTCAAGCTGGTGAACGAGACCGGCGTGGCCGCCGGCGTGCGGCGGGTGGAAGCCATCAGCGGTCCAGCCGCCCTGGCCTGGGTGGAACAACAAAGCCTGATCCTGGAGCGGGCGGCGGAGCTGTTGAAAACCGGCCGCGAGGGTGTGCTGGACAAACTCACGCTGGTGCTGGCCCAGCAACGCAAACTTGAAAAAGAGCTGGAACGGCTCAAAGCCAGGCAGGCCAGCTCCCAAGGGAACGATCTGGCCCGGCAGGCGGTGGAGGTGAAGGGCTTGAAAGTCCTGGCGGCCCGCCTCGATGGCGCCGATGCCAAAGTACTGCGGGAGACCGTGGACCGGCTCAAAAACAAACTCAAATCCTGCGCCGTCGTGTTGGGTGCTGCCGCGGACGGCAAGGTGATGTTGGTGGCCGGCGTGACCACGGATGTTGTTTCGCGCGTCAAAGCCGGCGATCTTGTCAACCATGTGGCGGCGCAGGTGGGCGGCCGGGGCGGCGGGCGTCCCGACATGGCCCAGGCGGGTGGCAACGATCCTGCGGCCCTGCCGGCTGCGTTGGAATCAGTGGTCGAGTGGGTTCGGCAGCGCTGCGCGTAGCGTCCCTTTCCCTTCGCGTGATATCATCGCGCGCTTTGTGCGGGTAGCCGGACACGATCCCATGGCCCTCATCGTTCAAAAGTACGGCGGCACGTCGGTGGGCACGCCCGAGCGCATCGCCTGTGTGGCGGAACGGATCCACAAGGCGCGCCAGGCCGGCCACGACGTGCTCGTGGTGGTGTCCGCCATGGCGGGCGAGACGGATCGTTTGACCGGTCTCGCACAGGCCTTGTCAGAGCGGCCGGAACCCCGCGAGATGGATGTGCTGCTGGCCACCGGCGAACAAGTCACCATCGCCCTGCTCAGCATGGCTCTGGCCGCGCGGGGCTGTCCGGCCCGGTCCTACACCGGCGCCCAGGTGCGCATTCTCACCGACAGCGCCCATAACAAAGCCCGGATCCGCGATATCGACGAGCGGGCGGTGCGGGCCGATCTCGCCGCCGGCCGCGTGGTAGTGGTGGCCGGTTTCCAGGGGGTGGATGAGCACGGCAACATCACCACTCTTGGGCGGGGCGGTTCCGACACCACGGCCGTGGCCCTGGCCGCGGCCCTCAAGGCCGGTGAATGCCAAATCTACACCGACGTGGACGGTGTCTACACCACCGATCCCCGGGTGGTGCCTCAGGCCCGGCGGCTGGACAAGATCACCTTCGAGGAAATGCTGGAAATGGCCAGCCTGGGCTCGAAAGTGTTGCAAATTCGCGCGGTGGAGTTCGCTGGCAAGTACAATGTGCCTCTGCGGGTGCTATCTTCATTCGAAGACGGGCCGGGGACTCTGATCAGTTTTGAGGAAGAGGAGATGGAACAAGCGCTAATCTCCGGCATCGCTTTCAACCGCGACGAAGCCAAACTGACGGTCGTGGGCGTGCCGGACCAGCCGGGTGTGGCCCACCGCATACTGGGGCCCGTGGCCGGGGCCAACATCGAAGTGGACATGATCGTGCAAAACGTGGCGGAGGATGCCACCACCGATTTCACCTTCACGGTGCACCGGCGCGATTATGAAACAGCCATGGACGTGCTGCGCGCCACCGCAGAGGAGTTGGGGGCGCGGGAAGTCACGGGTGACAAGAAAATAGTCAAAGTTTCTCTGGTGGGTGTGGGAATGCGTTCCCATGCCGGCATTGCCAGCACCATGTTCGAAGCACTTTCTAGGGAGGGCATCAATATCAGGATGATATCCACCTCGGAGATCAAAATATCCGTGGTGGTGGATGAGAAATACCTCGAACTGGGTGTGCGTGCCCTGCACGACGCCTTTCAGTTGGATCAACCTGCCTGAGTCGCGTTAATCCTGCATGTGTCGGAGTGAGTACCGGCGCATATCACCGTAGCAACGGTTGGACCTACACACTACCTCCGAAACGGCCTGGCCCGGCCTGTCCGGAGACCTAAAAGCAAAAAAGTGTGACATTTTTGTTTTTCGTCGCTTTTCCCCGCGCCTGGCGGGAGAAAATGGGGACGCATTGGACAGCTCCGGGCCGGATCGGAGCGCATCGTACCGGAGTCATCCCGACTTCCTGGTGCGGGCCGGTGCCGTGTGGGCGTTGCTAACGTTTCAATGCCCCCGGCCGATAGAGTGACCAGTGAGTCGCGGGAACAACCCTAGGTCTCACCAAGACCAATAAGTATGGTGAATAGATGAGCAAGGAGACGAGATCATGCTGATTTTAACCCGGCGTGTGGGTGAGACGCTGATCATCGGGGATGACATTACGGTGACCGTGTTAGGTGTGAAGGGGAATCAAGTCCGCATAGGCGTCAATGCACCTAAGCACATATCCGTGCACCGTGAAGAAATATACGAACGTATTCAACGAGAAAAGCAACAAGGGCAAGCAGGCAGTGAAAGCGAGGGAAACAAGGCCGATGGCGGGGAACAGCCACACGCTCATTCCAGCTGATGTCAGCTCCAAGCTGCTATTCATTGCGAACAACGCACGTATTCGGTATCCTTCACGCCCGTGCCGAGCCTGGCTGGGTTTGAAGAGCGCCTGATCCTGAGCTGAACGAGCGGATCCCGCACCAAATCTTGTCCCCGCTGCGCCGGGGATGAAACAGCGCGGATTCGCTCGTTCCCGTCCAAGGTTCCTGACGTTAACTGAAGGCGCAGCATATCCCCTCCCCAGGCGGCGACCAAACCCAAGGCACACCACGGAGAGATGGCCGAGCGGCTGAAGGCGCTCCCCTGCTAAGGGAGTATGGGGTTAAAAGCTCCATCGAGGGTTCGAATCCCTCTCTCTCCGCCACATGTTCTACAGGCGCTTGCGAACTCCCCCGGATTTTGGCACTATTGCGCCCCCGTTTCTGTTTACTACTGATTTTCCCAATTCGCGCCCGTAGCTCAGCTGGATAGAGTACCTGGCTACGAACCAGGTGG
>DRLM01000086.1 GCA_011375345.1 Gammaproteobacteria bacterium | reverse complement strand
TTGTTTTTCAGGATGCGCCGAGTCTAGGCTAGAATTCGACGGGCTGTCAAGTCGGTTATTCGTGGGGTTTTTATTCTAATTCATAGGCTTACAAATGGAATGCCCACACTTTTAGTGGTGCCGATGGCCGGAGTCGAACCGGCACGGCTTGCGCCACCGCCCCCTCAAGACGGCGTGTCTACCAATTCCACCACATCGGCTTGTGTCAAACGCGATGACAACACAAAAAGGCGCGAAACACCAGTGCTATCGCGGCTTGCCCGGCTCGGCGGGAGGTGTTTCCCCGGAAGACGGCGGCGCAGGCACGTCATTGCCTGCCGCCTCCGCCGCGGGAGGCGCCTCGAGAGGCACCACCGGCACATCCTCCGGCACCTCCGGCGCAGGCGCTGCCGGAGCGGCCCCTTCGGTCACAGCCGGCGCGGAAGAGGTGACACTCTCCGTCACGCTGACCGGAACCTCGGGATTGACCGCCAAAAATGCCAGACCGAGACTGGTCAGAAAAAATGTCGTCGCCAAACCCGCGGTTACACGGGTCAGGAAAGATGCGGAACCCTGGCTACCAAACACGGTGCTCGACGCACCACTGCCAAAAGCCGCCCCCATTTCGGCGCCCTTGCCACGCTGCAACAATACCAGCACGATAAGCGCCGCCGCGACGGCGACATGAACAACCAGCAATAGAGTATGCATAGGGGCCTCTTGAAATGTTTAGCCGGCGGCGCGGCAGATCGCCGCGAACTGTTCCGCGTCCAGGGAGGCGCCGCCCACCAGTCCACCGTCTATATCCGGCATGGCAAACAACTCAGCGGCATTACCCGCTTTCACACTGCCGCCATAGAGGATTTGGATCTTGGCGGCGATCCCGCTGTCGCGTGCTGCGATACGCTCACGTATGCAGGCGTGAACCGCTTGGGCCTGCTCCGGCGTCGCCGTACGGCCGGTGCCTATGGCCCACACCGGCTCGTAGGCAATAACGGCCTGACCCAAAGCGGCCACGCCGCCTTCGCGATCCAATAATGCGTCCAGCTGCCTGGCCACCACCGCCTCGGTGGCGCCGGCTTCGCGCTCGTTCAGCATTTCACCCACACACATGATCGGCGTCAGACCAGCGGCTTGGGCCACCAGGACTTTTTCCGCCACCAGCGCATCATCCTCACCGTAATACTGACGGCGCTCAGAATGGCCGACGATGACGTAGCGGCAAGCCAGGTCGGCCAGCATGGCGCCGGACACCTCTCCGGTGTAGGCCCCTTCCCCCGGCCGGACACACAGGTTCTGGGCGCCCAGCGCGACTGCAACCCCGCTGAGCATGTCCTTCACCTGCTGCAAATAGACAAAAGGCGGACACACCGCCACCTGGGCCGAACCCAGACCGGGCTGCGATTTAATCCCTTCAACCAGCGCATGAATGCTGGCTGAGTTGCCGTGCATCTTCCAGTTTCCCGCCACAAACGCCTGGCGCATCACATTCCCCAAATTATTATTGGTGTCAAAAAATAGCCAGGAATCTTATCCCACAGGAGACACAGAAATCAACGTGACCGTGGGGCCCCAATGTGAAAGCCCCGGTGAGTAAACTGGGGGTACCCGGCGGACCGGTGATGCCCCGCGCTCATTGGAAACGATCGGATGAGAACCGGCTATCCGCTTCTGGCGGCCGCCTGCCGCACCGCCTCGGCCAAATCGTTGGCCAGCTGCTCCACCTGGGCACCATCGACGCCTTCCACCATCACCCGGATCAACGGCTCGGTGCCCGAGGGGCGCAGCAGCAAGCGTCCGCTGTCTCCCAGGGTGGCCTCGGCGTCGCGACAGGCACGCTGAACTTCGCTGCTGGCGTGGGGGTCGAAGGGTGCTTCCATCCGTACGTTGACCATGGTTTGAGGATATTTGCTCATCCCCGTTTTCAGCTCATTCAAGCTGCGGCCGCTCTGAATGATTTCCGCCAACACCTGCAGGGCTGACACAATGCCGTCACCTGTGCTGGTGCGGTCCAGGCAGATGATATGGCCGGAGGACTCCCCACCCAGGGACCAACCCTCCGCCTGCAGCTTTTCCATGATATGCCGGTCACCCACCGGCACCCTTTCAAAGGGGACACCGTGTTTTTTCAGCGCCTGCTCCAGACCCAGATTGCTCATGACTGTGCCGACCACCGCGCCGCGCAAGGCGTGCTGGCGCAGGCGGGACAGGGCGATGATGAACAGTATTTCATCGCCGTCGACCACCTCACCCCTGCTGTCCACGAAAACGACGCGGTCGCCGTCGCCGTCGAAGGCCACGCCCAAGTCCGCCCGGTGCTCCAGCACGGCCATCTGTGTGGCGCGGGGATAGGTGGAACCGTAGTCGCGGTTGATGTTGAGACCATCCGGTTCCACACCGATATCGACCACCTCGGCGCCCAGTTCCCGAAACACATTGGGGGCCACGTGATAGGTGGCGCCGTGGGCGCAATCGACCACGATTTTCAAGCCACGAAAGTCCATGGCGGACGGAATGGTGCTTTTGCAAAACTCGATGTAACGTCCCCGGGCATCGGTGACGCGTTCGGCTTTGCCCAATCCCGCCGAATCCACCGTCACCATGGGCTCATCGAGCATGGCCTCGATGGCCAGCTCCATCTCGTCGGGGAGTTTGCTGCCTTCACCGGAAAAAAACTTGATGCCGTTGTCGTAGTACGGATTGTGAGAGGCGCTGATGACGATGCCCGCCTGGGCGTGAAAGGTGCGGGTCAGATAGGCAATCCCCGGGGTGGGCATGGGCCCAAGCAAATGAATATCCACCCCGGCCGCGGACAAACCGGCCTGCAGTGAAGATTCAAACATATAGCCGGAAATGCGCGTATCCTTGCCGATCAGCACCTTGCGGTGACTCTCGCCGCTCACCGCACCACACAGCACCCGGCCCACCGCCCAGCCCAGTTTGAGCACGAATTCAGCGTTGATGGGGTGTTCACCCACGCGCCCGCGAATGCCGTCGGTTCCAAAATAGCGCTTGGAGGCTCCCGCCATGTCAGTCATTCTCCCGCTTGCACCGGCTCGGCGTTGCCGGCGTGTTGAACTGCCGCCACCATGGTCAGCGCCTGCACGGTGGCCGCCACATCATGCGCCCGCACAATCACCGCCCCGTGCGCCACCGCCCATACGGCGAGCGCAATACTACCATAGAGGCGTTGCGTCACCGGAACCTTCAGCACCGCACCGATGGTTGACTTGCGGGATACACCAATGAGCAACGGCGCGCCCAACGCGGCAAAACGGTCCAGATGTTTCATGAGGCAAAGGTTGTGCGCAACGGTTTTCCCGAATCCAAAACCCGGATCCAGCAGCAAACGATCAGGGGAAAACCCTGCTTCCACACATGTCTGAAGGCGTTCCGACAAGAAACACGCCACATCGTCTACCACATCCCTGTAATGGGGCCGGGTTTGCATGACCCGCGGTTCACCCTGCATGTGCATGAGACAAACAGGAACGTCCAGCTCCAGGGCGGCGGCCAGCGCCCCCTCACCGCGCAGGGCCCGGACGTCGTTGATCATGGCGGCGCCGGCGGCAACAGCGGCGCGCATCACCTCCGGCTTGCTGGTGTCCACGGACACCACGACGTCAGGCAAAACCCTGTGCAGCGCCTCGATCACGGGCACAACCCGGTCCCGCTCCTCCTGAACAGACACCGGCCTGGCGCCAGGACGCGTGGATTCGCCCCCAACGTCAATTATCGCCGCCCCCTCCTGCGCCATCCGGCAGGCATGCGCAAGGGCAGCGCTTTGGTCCACAAAGCGTCCCCCATCTGAGAAGGAATCCGGTGTGACATTCAGCACCCCCATGACCTGGGGACGGCTGAGATCAAGAGTCAGACCGGCGCAATTGAGCCTCAGACGATTCATGACGCAAACAGTTTATCGGGAATGGTGCGCCGCAAACAGCGCCAGAGAAGTCGGATACAGAAAAGTCGGATGAAAAAACGCCCCGCGATGCAGGGCGTCTGACCGGGAGGCAGCGACCGTCAGTGCTGGCTGGCCGGACCGCCTATGGCACCGTCGGATTGTTCATCCTTTCTTTTGCCTTCGCCGGATGTTGCCGTGCCGGACGGCGGCTCATTGGAGCCGGTGCCCCATTCTTTGGGCGGGCGCGGATCACGGCCTTCCATGATGTCTTTGATTTGATCGCTGTCTATGGTTTCGTATTTAATCAGGGCATCGGCCATCATATGCAGCCTGTCCATTTTATCGGTCAGTATTTTCTTCGCCCGCTCGTAGTTGCGGTCCACTATGTGCCGCACCTCCTGGTCGATGGCCTTGGCGGTTTCATCTGACAGGCTCTTGTGCTGGGTCACCGAATGCCCCAGAAACACCTCACCCTCTTCCTCACCGTAGGCCAACGGGCCGAGCCGCTCCGACAGACCCCATTTGGTGACCATGTTGCGGGCAATCTCCGTGGCCCGCTGTATGTCATTGGAGGCACCGGTGGTCACCATGTCCATACCGAAGATCAATTCCTCGGCGATACGCCCACCCATCATGCTGGAAATCTGGCTTTCCAAGCGCTGCTTGCTGTAGCTGTAGCGATCCTCCTCCGGCAGGAACATGGTCACACCCAAAGCGCGGCCACGGGGAATGATCGTCACTTTGTGCACCGGGTCATGGGACGGCACGGACAAGCCCACAATGGCGTGGCCGGCCTCGTGGTAAGCGGTGAGTTTTTTCTCTTCATCGCTCATCACCATGGACCGGCGCTCGGCGCCCATCATGATTTTGTCTTTCGCCTTTTCGAAGTCCAGCATGTCCACCACGCGCTTGTCAGCCCGGGCGGCAAACAAGGCGGCTTCGTTCACCAGATTGGCCAGATCCGCCCCGGAAAAACCCGGGGTGCCACGGGCAATGATATTGGGATTGACGTCGTCACCCACCGGTACTTTGCGCATGTGAACTTTCAGAATCTGCTCACGGCCGCGCACATCGGGCAGGGGCACCACCACCTGGCGGTCGAAGCGGCCCGGCCGCAACAAAGCGGGATCGAGCACGTCAGGACGGTTGGTGGCAGCGATGACGATGATACCTTCCGAGCCCTCGAAGCCGTCCATCTCCACCAGCAACTGGTTCAGGGTCTGCTCGCGCTCATCGTGGCCACCGCCCAGACCAGCACCCCGATGACGGCCCACCGCATCGATTTCATCGATGAAGATAATGCAGGGTGCGTGCTTTTTGGCCTGCTCGAACATGTCGCGCACCCGGGCGGCACCGACACCGACAAACATCTCCACGAAATCCGAACCGGAAATGGAAAAGAAAGGCACTTTGGCTTCCCCGGCAATGGCTTTGGCCAGCAGAGTTTTACCCGTACCGGGCGAGCCCACCATCAACACACCGCGGGGGATTTTGCCCCCCAGGTTCTGGAATTTGCTGGGATCGCGCAGGAACTCCACCAGTTCGCCCACTTCTTCCTTGGCTTCTTCGACACCCGCCACGTCCTGGAAGGTGACCTTGACCTGGTCCTCACCGTGCAAACGCGCCTTGCTGCGACCGAAAGACATGGCGCCGCGACCACCGCCTCCGCCTTGCATCTGCCGCATGAAGAAAATCCACACTGCGATCAGGAGCAGCATGGGAAACCAGGAAATGAACATTTGCATCAGCAGGCTCTGCTGCTGCTGGGGACGGGCCTTGATCAACACGCCGCGCTCCAGTAATTCGTCCACCAAACGGGGATCACCCGGACTGTAGGTAAGAAAAGTTTCGCCGCCTACGCGCTCGCCATGTATCGTGCGTCCTTCAATCAACACCTCTTTGACGCCGCCTTGACGGACTTCCGTAATGAAGTCGGAATACGCCAACTGTTTGGCCGCCACCTGGGGTGGCCCAAAGCTGTTGAACACGGACATCAGGACGATAGCGATAACCACCCACAGGATCAGATTTTTGGCCATATCGCTCAAGGTTCTTACCTCTTTGC
>DRLM01000085.1 GCA_011375345.1 Gammaproteobacteria bacterium | reverse complement strand
TTTGGCGTGCCCGCCGAGCCCGATGGCGCCTTTTATATCTACGCCGATTGCCGCCGTTTCAGTGGTGACAGTCATCGCTTTACGCTGGATTTGCTGGACCGGGCCGGCGTGGCCATCACCCCCGGCATCGACTTCGGCCGCCACCGGGCCCGGAACCACGTGCGCTTTGCTTACACCACATCGATGGCGCGCCTGGAGGAAGGGGTAGCACGCTTGCAGGCTTGTTTGAGCCGGTGATATCGGCTAGCGCCGATTCAGGCTGGTGGCGGCTCGCGACAAGGCGTTCTGTTTCTCCGCCACGGTCTCCCGCCACAGCACCGTCGCCCCCGCCACCGCCGCGGGCATCACGAAAAAATTCACCACCGGAATGCTGGTCAGAAACAGGCACATTCCGCCAAAGCCCAGGGCCGCGAAGCGGTTTTGTCGGAGTAGCGTCCGCTGGTCAGGGAAATTCAGGCCGTGGTTGCCCAGGGGATAGTCGCTGTATTCAAACGCCAGCAGCCAGGCGCTGAGCAGCAGCCAGGCGAAGGGGGCGATGACATTGAGTCCCGGAATCAAAAACAGAATCAGCAATGGCAGCGCCCAGGCCGCCAGAATGAAAAACTTTTTCATCTCCTGCCACAGGCCTGGAATGAGATCTTTCAGGGCCCGCTGCCAGCCGCCTTCGCCGCTGGGCGGCGCGTCGCCCAGGTAACGCTCCACGGCAGCGGCCAGTTGACTGTTAAACGGGGCGGCGATGAGGTTGGCCACCAGGGTGAAGGTGTAAAACGCCACCACCAACAGGGTGAGGGCGAACAAAGGCCAGAGCAGCCAGTCCAGCCAGTCCAGCCAGTTTGGCAGCAGTTGTTGGATGAGGGCGTCGAACTGGCTGAGACCCACGGCAATGAGAGCGGTGAACAAGACCATGTTCACCACCAGTGGCACGGCCACGTAACGGCGCAGGCCCGGCTTGTTCAACAGGCTGAAGCCGTGCAGCAAACAGCGGGCGCCGGCGAGGGTCTGGCTTATGTATTTCATTTGATTCAGTCTCTTGCAAGTATATCTTGGTGTGGTTTGTTTGTTGTCTCCCGCTTTGAATAAAGAAAGCTTGGGGGAGATTTTCAAATAAAAACAATTTTCATTTCATCTGTTACCCAATGCCCAAGCCCGCCGCCAGCCGCGCCGTGCCATAGGCCGCTTCGCTGTGGGCGGCCCTGTCCACCGGCATGCCCAGTACCCGCGCCCGTATGCGGGCCCAGGCCGGGTTGCGGGCGCCGCCGCCCACTGTCAGCACGCGGCGGGGCCAGGGTGCGCCCAGCGCCGCCAAACGCTGGTAACCTTGTTTTTCGATCTGTGCAACGCCTTCCAAAAGCCCCTGCAGAAACACGGCCCGGTCAGTGGGGCGCGGCGCCAAGCGCGGGGCCAGATGGGGGTCGCTGACGGGAAAGCGTTCGCCGGGTGCGGGCAAGGGGTAGTAGTCCAGGCCCGTGGGCTGGTCCGGCCTGAGCGCCGGGGTGAGGGCGGTGAGTTCGGTTTGGTGGAAATGCTGTAGCAGCACGGCGCCGCCGCTGTTGGAGGCGCCGCCGGCCAGCCAGCGGTCACCGAGGCGGTGGCTGTAGACGCCGTATCTGGGTGCAGACAAAGGCCGCTCCGCGAGGATTTTGATGACCAGGGTGGAGCCCAGGGCAGTGACGGCATCGCCCACCCGGTGGGCGCCGGCCGCCAGGAAGCTGGCCACACCGTCGGTGGTGCCGGCGGCCACGGTGGCCTCCGGCGCAAAGCCGAAGCGCCGCGCGATGGCCGGAGCCAGGGAGGCGCCGGTCGCTCCTGCGGGCAAAACCTGCGGCAGCCAGTTCCGCGGCACCTGCAATGCATCCAGCCATCCTGGCCAACAGCGGCCTACGGGATCGTAACCCATTTTCAGGCAGTTGTTTTCATCTCCCCAACCCCAGCGTCCGCACAGCCGGCCGGCGATCCATTCCGCCTGGTGCAGGGCGTGGCGGGCGGTGGAATCGGCGCGCTCGCGCAGCCACAGCAATTTGGCCAGGCTGGAGGCGCCGCCGCGGGCGGCGGATTCAAGGGGGGCAACAGCGGCGATGCGCTCCGCTTCGGTGCTGGCGCGGGTGTCGTTATAGAGCAGGGCGGGGCTGGCCGGCCGGCCGTGGTCGTCGGTGAGCAACACCGTGCCCGAGGTGCCGTCCACCGCCAGCCGCCTAACCTGCCGCAGATCAGCGCGGGAGGCGAGTTGATCGAGTACGGTACAGACAGCGTGCCACCATTGTTTCGGGGTTTGCGCGGTGAGCGGGGCGGCGGCGCTGGTGCTGAGCCGGCCATGGCCGTCGATGAGTACGCCGCGGCAGCCGGAGGTGCCGAGGTCGAGGCCGAGATAAAGCGCAGTGGGCACTTACGGCAGCGTGACCGCGGCCGGGGGCGTCCAGCCGGGCGCACGGTGCTCGGCCACCACCGTGGTGTAAATCCCGCCGCGGACGTTGAATTCGGCGGTAAGGCGCATGAAGCGCGGTTCACAGGCACGCACCAGATCGTTGAGAATCTGGTTGGTGATGTCTTCGTGGAAGGCACCTTCGTCGCGGAAGGCCCACACGTACAGCTTCAGGGATTTCAGCTCCACGCAGCGCGCATCCGGCACGTAGTCCAGATACAGGGTGGCGAAGTCCGGCTGGCCGGTTTTGGGGCACAGACAGGTGAACTCCGGGATGCGGATGCGTATGGTATAGTCCCGCGCCGGATGGGGGTTGGGGAAGGTGTCGAGTTCCTTGCTGGGTTGGCTGGGCATGGGGTCGCTCTTTGAGGTTGTGCGTAGGAGGCAAAAGATACTATAAACCCAGCGTCAAGGTGGTCCTTCCCGCATGCGGCCGCCTCCCCCATTGGCAGCCTGTTGAAAAACTTTGTTTTTCAACACCCGGCCAGAAAAAGGGGGATCGAGGGGGGTTATCGAAAAAATTCCTCCACGCCCTGCCCCAGGGGGGAACGGCCATGGATGCAGGGTTTCTCGCTTCGAACCGTTGTTGCCAATGTAAAGATTTGTCTTTTTCATGCGTCTGAAAAAAATCAAACTCGCCGGTTTCAAGTCCTTTGTCGACCCCACTTCCATTGCTTTGCCCGGCAACCTCATCGGCATCGTGGGACCCAACGGCTGCGGCAAGTCCAACGTGATCGACGCGGTGCGTTGGGTGATGGGGGAGAGTTCCGCCAAGCATTTGCGGGGCGATTCCATGGCGGATGTGATCTTCAACGGCTCTGCCGGGCGCAAGCCGGTGGGGCAGGCGGCCATCGAGCTGGTGTTCGACAACAGCCAGGGTGCTCTCGGGGGGCAGTACGCCAGCTACAGCGAAATCGCCATCAAACGCCAGGTCACCCGTGACGGGCAGTCCCAATATTCCCTCAACGGCTCGCGCTGCCGCCGCAAGGATATCACTGACATTTTTCTCGGCACCGGCCTCGGGCCGCGCAGCTACGCCATCATCGAGCAGGGCACGATTTCCCGCCTGATCGAGGCCAGGCCCGAGGAATTGCGGGTGTTTCTGGAAGAGGCCGCGGGGGTGTCCAAATACAAAGAGCGCCGCCGGGAGACCGAAAACCGCATTCGCCATACCAAAGATAATCTCAACCGTCTCAATGACGTGCGAGACGAACTTGAGAAGCGTTTGCAAGTGTTGCAGCGGCAAGCCAAAACCGCTGAGCGCTACAAAACCCTGAAACAGGAAGAGCGTTTGCTCAATGGCCAGCTGCAGGCCCTGCGCTGGAGGGTGCTGAACGACGAGGTGGTCGCGGGTGAACAGAGCATCCGCGCTTTGGAAACCCGGATGGAGGCGGAGACCGCCGGGCTGCGCCGCATCGAGGCCAGCCTGGAAGAGGCCCGGGTGGAGCACAGTGAGGAGAACGAGCGCTTCAATGCTGCGCAGGCCCAGGTGTATGAGGCCGGGGCAGAAGTGGCCCGGTTGGAACAGGCCATTGCCCACGTCAAACAAACCCGCGCCCAACAGCAGCGCGAGCTGGCGGAATCCGACCAGGCCTGGGAAGAACTCCAAAACCATCTTGACGATGACCGCGCCCTGGTCGAGCAACTTGGGGGGGAACTGGGCGGCATCGGCGAGCAGCTCAGCGAGGCCCGGACCGCTGAGGAGCAAAGCCGCGTTGCCCTGGCCTGCGCTGAACAAAGCATGCACGACTGGCAGCGGCTGTGGGATGAGTTCAACAGCCGCGCTGCCGCCCAATTGCAGGCGGCCGAAGTGGAACGGGCGCGCATCGATCATCTGGAAGAGCGCCTTGCCCAACTGCGCGGCCGGCTGCGGCGGGTGGATGAAGAACTGACCGGGTTGGACGCCTTGCCGTTGGAAGACGAAATCCACCGTTTGACCGAAGCCGGTTGCGAAACCGATGCCGGGCTGGCCGAAGCCCAAGGCGCCCTGGAAGGGGCCCAGGCCCGCATTGCCGAGGTGCGCCACCGCCAGCGGGCGCTGCAGGAGAAACTGGATGAACTGCGCACCACCCTGCAACACAAACAGGGCCGGCGCGCCTCCCTGGAAGCCCTGCAGGAACAGGCGCTGGGGGCCGGGCAGGACGTGCTGGGGCAATGGTTGCGCGACCACGGCCTGGCGGATTTGCCCCGCCTGGCCCAGTCGCTGGAGGTGGAGCCAAAGTGGGAGCAGGCGGTGGAAACGGTTCTGGGGCACGCCTTGGAGGCGCTGTGCGTGGACGGCCTGGCGGACAAAACCGCGGCGGTGACGGCGCTCAAGCAGGGCGAGCTGACCTTGTTCGACACCGCGCATCCCGCGCCCGCCGCCCAGCCCGCCACCGGCTTGCCGCGCCTCATGGACAAACTGCGCGCGCCCTGGCCTTTGGATGCCGTGTTGGGGGGCGTGTACGCCGCAGACAGCGTCGGGCAGGCCTGGCAATGGGTGGGTCGCTTGGGGGCGCGCGAGTGCGTTGTCACACCCGAAGGACTGTGCCTGGGGCCGGGGTGGATGCGGGTGTCGCGTTCCCAGGATGCGACCAGCGGGGTGCTGGCGCGGGAACGCCTGTTGCAAGAATTGCAGAAGGAGATCAGTGAAGCAGAAGAAAAACTCAATGCCGCAGAGCACCAATATGAGGACGCCGCCGAGCAGCTGTCTCACTGGGAAAAAGTCCGCGACGAGGCCCAGCTGAACCTGCAGGATGCCACCCGCCAGCGGGCCGAACTCAAGGCCCGGCTCAGCAGCCGGCAGGAACGCCTGAGCCAGCTCAGCGCCCGCCGTGCCACCCTGGCTGACGAAGCCCGGTTGCTGGAAGAGGATTTAAGTGAGGCCGAAAGCGGCCTGCTGCAAGCCCGGCAACGTCTGGAAAACGCCTTGGCGGAAACCGAGGGCCATGGCGAGCAGCGTGAACGCCTGCTGGAACAGCGTGACCATCACCGCCGCGCTTTGGAACAGTGCCGCGCCGCCGCCCGCGAGCATAGCGAGCGGCGTCACGCCGTGGCCCTTAAGGCTGAGTCCCTGCGCAGCCGTCTGCAGGCCACCGAAGCCAATCAATCCAAAATGCAGGCCCAGTTGGAACACCTGGCCCACCGCCGTGGTGAGCTGCAACACGCGCTGGCCGGGGGCGATGGGCCCGTGCTGGCCATGGAAAGGGAATTGGAAGAGGCCTTGGCCAGGCGACAGCAGAGGGACGAGTCCCTGGCCGCCGCCCGCCGCCGGGTGGACGAATGGGCGCACCGCCTGCGGGAGCTGGCGGAAGGTCGCACTGGCGCGGAGCAGCGTGTCCATGACGTGCGCGAGGAACTGGATCAAGCCCGCTTGGCCTGCCAAGCACTTGCGGTACGCCGTCAGGGGCTGGACGAACGCCTCAATGAGGCCGGTTACACCGCCGCCGCCTTGCTGGAAGAGCTGCCCGGCGAGGCGGACGAGCCAACTTGGGCCGCGCGCCTGGAGGCGCTGGAAAAGCAAATCCAGCGTCTGGGCGCCATCAATCTGGCGGCCATCGACGAATACACCGAGCAGGCCGAGCGCAAAGCTTATCTGGACGCCCAGCACGCCGATTTGTGCGAGGCGCTGGACACACTGGAAAGCGCCATCCGCAAAATCGACAAAGAAACCAAACAGCGTTTCCAGGATACTTTTGACCGGGTCAACAGCGGCTTGCAGGCCATGTTCCCGCGCCTGTTCGGCGGCGGCCACGCCTATCTGGAGCTGACCGGCGATGATTTGCTCAACACCGGCGTTACCGTTATGGCCCGCCCGCCGGGCAAGCGCAACAGCACCATCCACCTGCTCTCCGGCGGTGAAAAAGCCCTCACTGCCGTGGCCCTGGTGTTCGCCATTTTCGAACTCAACCCTGCGCCCTTTTGCATGCTGGACGAGGTGGACGCGCCGCTGGACGATGCCAACGTGGGGCGTTTCTCCCGCCTGCTGCAGGAGATGTCTGAGCGGGTGCAGTTTATTTTCATTACCCACAACAAAGTCACCATGGAAATCTGCCAGCAACTGCTGGGCGTGACCATGCACGAGCCGGGGGTCTCAAGATTGGTGGCGGTGGATGTGGACGAGGCGGTGGAGTTGGCGGCGGCGTCTTGAACTGCTGTGGCGGCGCGATGCACCAGCCGTTTTGTTTGGCAAAAATCAATAGCTAACAGATGATATGTAATCTTCTTTCTTGTTTATGAGATCCCCTTCGGAGCCTGTCGGATTTAGGGGGGTCGAGCGAAAAAGTGGGAGAGCGAGGGCAGATTGTCGCGATGTCGAGGCGCAGAGTGGGCGCTATGTAGCGAAAAATCGCGGCAATATGAACCGCTCTCCCGGTTCGGCAGCCGATTCATCCCAAACCCGGCAGGCTCTCGGTCCCCTTGCCCAAAGGAGGAGCTGTGAGGAGCGTGGCCCCAACTGAAAATGACACACTGTGTTCAGAAGCAGTGGGACAGGAGAAAGGGAAACACGCATTCAGGTCCTGCCGCTTCTTGCCGCCTCCTCTTTAGAAAAAGAGGGGGTAGGGGAGGTGTTCTAATCATAATCTTCCGCCACAGCAGCGGAAGTTCATCGCTCAAAGTCATGAACGCATGGCCGCCGAAAATAGTTCAGCCCACTGTTCGTAAAGGCGTGCCCCCAGGGCAGGCAAGGCGGCGCAGCGCGCCACGACCGGATGGCCACCACCCTTACCGCTCTGCGGCGTATCTGTTTGCGCGGCAGGCCAGGTGCCGTGTTCATACATATTGGATAGGAAAGTGCGTCTGAACGACATGTTGGGTGGTCCGGCACAAGCTTTCCGGTAGAACGTCTATCGCCGGGGAATGCGCCAATGGCAGCTCGAAAAGTTTGAATGAGGGCGATGTCCTCAAGCTCACCTCAATCGGCTACAATGCGCCACTGACACGTGTCTACGAAGACGTTATCGAAGGGATGGAGCCTCGCCCCGCCTGCGCTTGAGATCCGGGGGTAATCAAAACGACAGGTGCGTCTCTTGCAGAACGAAAACGGGAGGGGGGAATGGAAACACAAACCGTGAGCCTGATTCTGATCGGCGTGGGCGTCGCCATCATCCTCATCGCCTTGTATTTCCACGCCCGCGTCCGCCGCCTGGAAGCCAATGCCCGGCGCAGCGCAGGCTTTGGCCGCCGCCACCGCGCCTCCCTCGACGAAGAAATCCCCGAAGAGTTGGATCCCCTGTTCGCCACTGCCGAGGTGGCCGAAGCCGCGCCGCGCAGCCCCGAGGTCGAGCCGTCCCACCGCAGAGCGGCGCTGCCCGAATCGCCGCCGCCTGAGGCCATGTCAACCGGTCCGGCGCCGTTGAATGAAGAGCGCGAAGCGGTGGAACCGCAGTCCAACTCGCCGGTGCGACGTCATCCTCCACGGGAAGTTACCGATCCCGAGCGTATCGTGGTGCTCAATGTCATGGGTCGCCACGGCTGGCGCTTCAAAGGTCCGGCCCTGCTGGAGGCGTTGGCCAATGCCGGTCTGGAACACGGTGATATGGACATCTTCCATTACTACGCCAAGGACGATCCCCACGGGCCGCCCTTGTTCAGCGTGGCCAACGTGATGAAACCGGGCAGCTTCGACCCGTCGGACATGGCGCATTTCACCACCACCGGCCTCAGCCTGTTCATGGTGCCCTCCAACGATTTGGACGACTTGAAAACCTTCGACACCATGCTGAAAAGCGCCCGTCAGCTGGCGCAAGAGCTGGGCGGAGAAGTGTGCGATGCCCGCCGCAGCCTGCTCACCAAACAGGCCGTGACGCATATGCGGGAGCAGATCCAAGAGTGGTGCCGGAAGGCCAGGGTGGGGCAGTGAACGATCGGACGTACGACCCACACAGTTGGCACTGCGCCGGTTCGCCGTCCAGTGGCCATCGCAGAAGTCTCTGTCAAGCATCCCTGAATCGCCCGGACAAGCCGCTGTGGATGGTGGTGGTGCGCCACGGCAAACGGGAGCCGTTGGTACTGGTGACCACCCGGCCGGTGCGGGGACGTCGCCAGGGTGAGCGGCTGATTCACGGTTACCTGGACCGCTGGGCCTGCGAGGAAGGCTACCGGTTCAGCAAGCAGGGATTCGATCTTGAAGGGGTGCAGGCGCGGCGTTTCACCACGCTGCAAAACCTGGTGGCGCTGGCGAGCCTGGCCTGGGCCTTGCT
>DRLM01000084.1 GCA_011375345.1 Gammaproteobacteria bacterium | reverse complement strand
GTGAGGAACAGCTCCCGGGCATCAAGCGCGAAGGGAGCGGCCAGTGCATCCAGGATGCGGCGGGCGGTGAGGGCGCAGTCGTCGACACCCCGCAGCGAATCCAGCATCACGGTGAACTCGTCGCCACCCCAGCGTGCCACGGTGGTACCCTCGGGCACGGCCCGCTGCAGGCGTTCCCCCACGGCCGCCAGCAGGCGGTCTCCCAGTTGGGGCCCCAGGGTGTCGTTGACCACCTTGAAACGGTCCAGATCCAGGCACAGCACCGCCAGCAGGGTTTCGTTCTTCTGCTGGGCGGCGATGGCCTGCTCCAGGCGGTCAGTGAACAAGGCCCGGTTGGCCAGACCGGTGACCGGGTCGTGGTGGGCGAGGTAGTGAAGCTGCTCTTCCGCTTCCAGGCGCCGGGTGATGTCCTTGCCGGTGGAGACGAAGTGGGTCACCCGGCCTGCGGCATCCTTGATGGGTGTGATGGTTTTTTCTTCGTAATAGAGCGCGCCGTCTTTTCGTCGATTGATGAAGGTGCCGCGAAAGGCCCGGCCGGCTTTTACAGTCTGCCACAGCTCCCGGTAGAACGCCGCCCCATGGCGGCCTGATTTCAGCACTTTGGGGCTTTTCCCCTTCACCTCCGCGAAACTGAACCCCGTGACCCGCTCAAAGGAGGGGTTGACGTATTCGATGACGCCTTCGGGGTCAGTGATCACCACCGTGTCGTCGCTTTGTTCTATGGCCCGCGACAGCGTCAGGCGTTCCTGCTCGGCCCGTTTGCGTTCGCCAATATCGCGCAGCACGCCGATATAGCGCCGCCGCCCCTGTTGGCTCATTTCGCTGATGGTCAGCTCCAGGGTCAGGACCCGGCCGTCCTTGGCAATGCCTGCCACTTCCCGCACCCCCAAGCCCATGCAACGTGCCTGACCGGTGGTCCGGTAGCGCGCCAGGTAGGCATCGTGCTGGCTGCGGTCGGGCTCGGACATCAGGTGACGAACGTTTCTGCCCAGCATCTCCGCGGCCCGATAGCCGAACAAACGCTCCGCCGCCTGATTGAAAGACTCAATGTCGCCGGTTTCGCTGATGACAAGCACGCCGTCCGCGACATTGTCCACAATGGTTTCGGCGTAGTGCTTGAGCGTCAGGATCTGCTGGCGGTCGGCGTGGATATAAGTGTCCAGGGCCAGATTGATATCGAAAAAAACGATTTTGACCAGAGCCGCGCAGGCCTTGTCAAAACGCTCTGCGTCGCCGCAAGAGTTTTTCCAAAGCACCGGCAGCGCCGTGGCCAGATAGTGGGCGTAGGTGCCCAAATACCACTTGGGCTCCAAACCTGCCCGCTGGTGGGCTTCGCCCACGCGCAGGCGCTCGGCGACATAGCCGGCACCGTAGTCCCCGCTGGTCAACGTTTCAAAATAACGGGCCTGGGCGGACTTGAGCCGGTCCAGGTCGGCGTATTCACGCAGCAGGTCGCGGGTGGGCGGGAACGCCAAAAGGCGTTCATAGAGCGCGTCGATAAAGGCGGAGCGTTGGGCGGTGAACGCGCCTTGCAGGGCCTTGAGGCAGCGCGCATCCGCCTCCGTAAAACCCAAAAAGGCCTTGCGCAGGGCGATTTCACGCCGGCTCACTTCCAGGACCGACGTGGGCCCTGGCACTTCCTTGCGCGCAGTCATAGTGCTGTGCCCCTTGAGTGACATCCCCCTGTATCAGCGGGTGATCACTGCCCCACCCCGCGCCTGCGGCAACGGAACGACAACTGCAAACAAAGGCCGCAACGCCCCTCGTCCTTGAGCGCGCCGCCACCACCGTTTCCGCGCTGAATGATATTACAATAGGAAATGCTTACTGAATATCAAGGTTATTGTGCTCCCCTGCCGGGATGGGAAAAAGGGGTCAGAGCCCTTTTTGACCCCACAGGCACCACGCTGTCATTGAACAACCACCTCATACACCGCCGCTGAAAACGTCAACGGCAATATCTAAGGTGTCCAGCACAAAACTAAACGGCAGGTCGGCCAGTGGGTGCCCGGGTGCCGTGGTGCCGTATTTGAGCAGGCTGGTTTTTTGGTCCCGCAGGACGTGCACATCCAGGCGGGTGCCGCTGTAGACTTTGGGGCTGCCGGGTTTCATATTGGAGACGGTTTTGTAGGTGGCGCAGCCGGATGTGGCAACGGCGGCCACCAGCACCAACGCGGCCAGCGCGGAATATGCTCCTCGTTTCACTGCGCCCTCTTTTCCATCTGGGCACGCTGTTTGGCCAGGGTATCGGGAGCGAATTCGAAGGGATCGGAGAAGAATTGTTCCGCCGGGAAGTTGCGCGCCATGGCGGCCTGGTGCATGGCCTGGACCATGGCGGGGGGGCCGCCGGCATAGATGTCGTAGCCGCTGAGATCGGGGTGGTCGGCCAGGACGGCCTCGTGCACCAGGCCGCACCGCCCCGACCAGCGGTCTTCAGGCCGGGGAGCGGACAGCACCGGGGTGTAGCGGAAGTGGGCGTGGTTGAGCCCCCAGCGGCGGGGCAGTTCGTCCAGATACAGATCGGCCTTGGCCCGCGCGCCCCAGTACAAGTGCATGGAGCGGGGGATGCCGGCGGCGAGGGCGTGCTCGATGATGCCCTTGATGGGGGCGAAACCGGTGCCGCCGGCGACGAAGAGGAGGGGGCGGGGGGAATCTTCCCGCAGGTAAAAATCACCCATGGGGCCAATGATGCGCACGATGTCTT
>DRLM01000083.1 GCA_011375345.1 Gammaproteobacteria bacterium | reverse complement strand
CGCCCTCCCCCGCTCCGGGAAGATTCACGAAGGTACTGAGGGGGACTTCCACTTCGTAACCCACCCCACCCACGTCTATCAGCACCTGAGGGGCGCGCTTCCAGACCAGCGTGCCGCGCAATTGCCCGATCATCGCCAACGCCCAGCCCGCCGGCCCGACACGCCCGGCAGGTGAGCCAGGGTTTGGCGGATGTTGTTGTGGCACAAGGCGCAGGCCAGGGCGTCGGCGGCATCAGCACTCAACGGCCGCGGGTGGCCAAGCAGGGTTTTGACCATGTGTTGAACCTGTTCTTTGGCCGCGGCACCGCGGCCGACCAGGGCTTTTTTGATTTCCGCCGGGGTGTATTCGTGTACCGGCAAGCCGTGTCTGACCACGGCGCAGATGGCGGCGCCGCGGGCCTGTCCCAGCTTCAGGGCGGAATCCACGTTGCGTTGTACGAAAACCCGTTCCACCGCCACCTGATGAGGTTGATATGCCGCCACCAGTTCGTCCAGGGCGGTAAAAATACTGCCGAGACGTTGGGGAAGGTCATCCCCTTCAGCGCGAATGCAACCCGACAGGAGATGCGCAACCCGTCCACCGCGCTGTTCGATAAAACCGTAGCCGGTCACCCGGCTGCCGGGATCGATGCCCAGTATGCGGACCGTCCCGTTCACAGCGCCGCCAGCACGTCTTCGGCGATGTCGGCGTTGGAGTAGACGTTTTGCACGTCGTCCAAGTCTTCCAACATATCCACCAGACGCACCATTTTGCCCGCGTCGTCCGCCCCCAGGGCCACGTTGGTGGAGGCGCGCATGGTGATTTCGGCGCTTTCCGGCATCAGCCCAGAGGCGGTCAGGATGTCCTTGACGGCACCGAAATCCTCCGGCGCGGTAATGACGTCGATGGAGCCGTCATCATGGGTCACGATATCCTCGGCGCCCGCCTCCAGGGCCGCTTCCATGATGCGCTCTTCGTCAGCACCGGCGGCGAAACTGATCACACCCGCGTGAGAAAACAAATACGCCACGGAGCCTTCGGTGCCCAGGTTGCCGCCGCACTTGTTAAACACGTGGCGCACTTCGGCCACGGTGCGGTTGCGGTTGTCGGTCATGCAGTCCACCATCACCGCCACGCCACCCGGCGCATAGCCTTCGTAGCGCACTTCCTCGAAGTTCTGGCCTTCCAGTTCCCCCGCACCCCGCCGCGCCGCCCGCTCGATGGTGTCCTTGCTCATGTTGGCGGCCAGAGCCTTGTCTATGGCGGCGCGCAGGCGCGGATTGCTGGCCACGTCGCTGCCGCCCAGACGGGCGGCCACGGTGATTTCACGAATGAGCTTGGTGAAAAGCTTGCCACGTTTGGCGTCCTGGGCCCCTTTGCGATGCTGGATATTGGCCCATTTACTGTGTCCCGCCATGAAATTCCTCTGAATCAATGAAGCTTTGAAAAATCATCGTAGTATACCAAGCCGCAGTGGGGGAGGAGTAGCACGACGGTTCCGTGCCACAACAAACGCGAAGGAGGCCGGGCAGATTCGTCCCGGAACCTTCAGAGGCCCGCCGGCAGCGGCCGTCGCGCCTCCTTGTGCCCGGCAGCTCAAGACGGCCATTTCCACTTGCGGATCTCCGGCAGGTCCTGGCCGTGCTGGACAATGTACTGCCTGTGTTCGATGAGTTTGTCGCGCAGGTATTGCTTGGCGTAGGCCGCGGTGTAGCCCAGTTTGGGCACCCGTTCGATGACGTCGCCCGCCAAGTGGTAGCGGTCAATGTCGTTGCGCACGGCCATGTCGAAGGGGGTGGTGGTGGTCCCTTCCTCCTTGTAGCCCCGCACGTGCAGGTTTTTGTGATTGGTACGGCGGTAGGTGAGGCGGTGAATCAGCCAGGGGTAGCCGTGGTAGGCGAAAATGATGGGCTTGTCGGTGGTGAACAGGCTGTCGAAGTCACGGTCGGACAGGCCGTGGGGGTGTTCTTCCCGGGGCTGCAGGGTCATGAGATCCACCACGTTCACCACCCGGATTCTGAGTTCCGGCAAAAGCTGGCGCAGGAGGTCCACGGCCGCCAGGGTTTCCATTGTGGGCACGTCACCAGCGCAGGCCATGACCACGTCGGGTTCTCCGTCCTGGTCGTTGCTGGCCCATCCCCAGATACCTATGCCGGCAGTACAGTGCTTGATGGCCGCGTCCATGGCCAGCCATTGGAGCTGGGGCTGCTTGCCGGCCACAATGACATTGATGAAATCCCGCGACCGCAGGCATTGGTCGGTGATATAGAGCAGGGTGTTGGCATCCGGCGGCAGGTAGACGCGGATGAGATCCGCTTTTTTGTTGACCACGTGGTCGATGAAGCCCGGATCCTGATGGGAAAAACCATTGTGGTCCTGGCGCCAGACGTGGGAGGTCAACAGATAGTTGAGGGAGGCGATGGGACGGCGCCAGGGGATCTCCTTACTCACCTTGAGCCACTTGGCATGTTGGTTGAACATGGAATCCACGATGTGGATGAACGCCTCGTAGCAGGAAAAAAAGCCGTGACGGCCGGTGAGCAGATAGCCTTCCAACCACCCCTGGCAGGTGTGTTCGCTCAATATTTCCATCACCCTCCCGTCCGGCGCCAGGTGCTCATCCTCGGGCAGGGTCTGCGCCAGCCAGGTGCGGTCGGTGACTTCAAACAAGGCTCCCAGGCGGTTGGACGCGGTCTCGTCCGGCCCCATGACCCGGAAGTTGTTGCGCCCGGCATTGCGTTTCATTACATCGCGCAGCAGCCCCCCCATCACCCGGGTGGCCTCGGCGCTGACCCGGCCGGGCTGGCTGACGGCCACGGCATAGTCGCGAAAATCGGGCAGGCGCAGATCCCTGAGCAGTATCCCGCCATTGGCGTGGGGATTGGCCCCCATGCGCTGCTCACCCGCGGGCGCCAGGGCCGCCAGCTCGTCCCGCAACCGCCCGCTTTCATCGAACAATTCCTCGGGCCGGTAGCTTTTCAGCCAGCTTTCCAACACCCGGAGGTGGCCGGATCTGGCGGATAGGTCGGCGAACGGTACCTGGTGGGAGCGCCAGTACCCTTCGGTCTTTTTGCCGTCCACCTCCTTGGGTCCGGTCCAGCCCTTGGGTGAGCGCAGGACAATCATGGGCCAGCGGGGGCGCTGCACCGGCCCGCCACTGCGGGCCTGCCGCTGGATGGCCTGAATGTCGGCCACCACCCGGTCCAGGGTGTCCGCCATCCGCCGGTGCATGGCCTCAGGTTCGGCACCCTCGACGAAATAGGGCCGGTAGCCGTAGCCCACCAGCAGGCTTTCCAGCTCCTCATGGCTGATGCGTGCCAATATCGTAGGATTGGCGATCTTGTAGCCGTTCAGATGCAAAATGGGCAGCACCGCGCCATCGCGGGCGGGGTTTAGAAACTTATTGCTGTGCCAGGCGGTGGCCAACGGCCCGGTTTCCGCCTCCCCGTCCCCCACCACACAGGCCACGATGAGATCGGGGTTGTCGAAGGCCGCGCCGAAGGCATGCGACAGCGCATAGCCCAACTCGCCCCCTTCGTGGATGGAGCCGGGCGTTTCCGGCGTCACATGGCTACCGACGCCGCCGGGAAAGGAAAACTGCTTGAACAGCTTTTTCATGCCCGCGGCGTCCTGGGTGATGTCGGGGTAGAACTCGCTGTAGCTGCCTTCGAGATACGTCTGCGCCACCAGCGCCGGTCCCCCATGGCCGGGGCCGGTGACATAAATCATGTTCAGATCGTAGCGTTTGATGATGCGGTTCAGGTGGACGTAAATGAAATTCAAACCCGGGGTGGTGCCCCAATGCCCCAGCAGGCGCGGTTTGACGTGTTCCAGGGATAGCGGCTCGCGCAGCAGAGGATTGTCCAGCAAATAAATCTGGCCCACGGAAAGATAATTGCTGGCGCGCCAGTAGGCATCCATCTTGTGCAGTTCATCATCATTGAGGGGCTGGGTGTGCTGCGCTTCCGTTGTCACGACGCTTTCTCCTCGGCAAAGGGGCAGGTTGGGGGGGATGCGTTCAGGACGATTGTACGCCACGGATTAACTGGCATGTCTGCCAGGCGATTTCCATCTCTTCATTGGTGGGAATCACCAAAAGTTTTACTTTGGCGTCCGCCCGGTGAAAATCAAAGGAGCCGGTGGCGGGGCGGTTGTTCTTGGCGTGGTCGATGATGATGCCCAGGGGCTCCAGGTCCGTGCAGATGGTTTCGCGCACCACCGCGGCGTGTTCACCGATGCCGGCAGTGAACACCACGGCATCGACGCGGCCCAGGGCGGCGTAGTAGGCCCCGAGGTATTTTTTGGCGCGGTAGCAAAACAGCGTCAGGGCGAGACCGGCGGTCTCCTCCCCCGCTTCGGCCCGCGCCAGCACATCGCGCATGTCCGCCACGCCGCTAAGGCCCTTGAGGCCGCTTTCTTCGTTGAGCAGCCGGTCCACCTCCGCCGGGGATCGATCCAGCTTGCGGGCCAGCAGCAAGGGCACGGCCGGATCCAGATCGCCGCAGCGGGTGCCCATCACCAGGCCCTCCAGGGGGGTCATGCCCATGGAGGTGTCGATGCAGCGCCCGCCCCGGATCGCCGCGGCGCTGCAGCCGTTGCCCAGATGCAGCGTGATCAGGTTAAGGGCCGTCGCAGAGCGCTCCAGCAGCGCCGCAGCCTGGCGGGCCACGTAAGCGTGGGAGCTGCCGTGGAAACCGTAGCGGCGCACCCCGTGTTCGGTGTAGCAATCGCCCGGCAGGGCATAGCGGGCGGCGTAGGCGGGCATGGTCTGATGAAAGGCGGTGTCGAACACGGCCACCTGGGGCACCTCCGGAAACACTTGGCGCGCGATGTTGATACCCAGGCAGTTGGCGGGATTGTGCAAGGGCGCCAGCGGCGCCAGATCGCCTATAGCCGCCAGCACCTCATCGTCGATGAGCACCGCGCGATCAAAACGCTCGCCCCCGTGCACCACCCGGTGTCCCACCGCCGCCAGCGGCCCCGGTCCGGCGTGCACGCCCGCCTCCCGCAACGCTTCCACCATGGCGGCAAAGGCGGCCCGGTGGTCCGGCAGCGTCAAGGGATGGTCCGTCTTGCCGCCGTCCCCTTGCAGGATCAGCCGTCCCTCAGCTTCTCCGATGCGCTCCGCCCGGCCCGTCAGCAGGCACTGGGAGGCGGCCAGGTCAAACAGGCTGAACTTCACCGACGAACTGCCGGAGTTGACAACCAGAACCTGCTCCTTTGCGGCGCTCATGTCCCGCGTCGCGCCAAGTCCACAAAGCCCGGCCTCACGGGTCAGCCTCCCGTCCGGATGCGGAAACCGGGAACGTTTTCCTCACAACGGCTGAGCCCGCTTTATTTTTTTTTCTTGCGCCTGGCTTCGAGAAAACCGATGCCATCGTTGAGGAGGGTGAGTGCCGTGTCAGCCGCAGCAGTCAGTGCCTCCCTTTCCACATTCCGCCGCAACAGCTCTTCGCTGGCTCTGGCGCGGCGTTTGGCGGACAATCGCTGCCGGCTGGCGCAAAAGGCATTCACGGCTTCCACGCGGGTGTCCGGCAAGGTGATCGTGACCGCTTCGGGCTGTTCGCCTTTGAATTCCAGTGGCCGGTCGGCGATATACAGTTTTTGCTTCCGGTCCGCCCCCACGCTGAGCATGATCTCGGGTGTTTTTTCGCCGCTCTCTTTGTAATCCTTCGGACGAAAGGCGATTTCGAAACGGCCCTGGGCATCGCTTACCGCCGCGCCCAGTAAATCGTGCTTGCGCACGTCTTTGTCGATGGCCTCCACCACCATGCCGGCGACGGGCTCACCGGTCCGGGGGTGAACAAGCTGGCCCTGAACACGGATCTCGCCTTTGCGCGCCCGGGTCCGTTTTTTCTTCCGGCCCTGGGTGAGAAGCTGCTCGCGGTATTGTTTGTCCAGGCGCTGTTCGGCCACTGACCTTTCGCGGGTATCGTCCACGGCCTTTTGCACGGCACTGCGTGCGCTGGCGGCAAGATCCAAAAGTACCGATTCAAGCGGACGTTTCCGGCCGGCCACATCGGCCAGCACGGCCTTTACCCGTTTTTCACTCCAGTCGCCCACGAAATGCGCCAGCGCATCTTGTCCCAGCTGTACCACCGCCGGCTCGCTACGGCGCAACTGCGGATTCAATGGCGCCGACACTGCCGCCGGCGGCTGTGCTGCCGCGGCTGTTTTTTCCTTGCCCCGGGCCGCTTGCTTTTTCCGCTCTGTCATGGCGTTCTCCTAAACAATGACATTGGGACCCTGGTCGATGACCGGATCCACCGGGAACTTGCCGCTGTTGGCCACATTGTCGGTGAACAAGCCCCGGGCCGTATCGACAATGAAGGCGTAGTCGGCATTGCATAAAATGTGGTTGGTCGTCACGCTGGCCACCGTTGTTTCCACGTACACCGCCGCGCTGCCCACGTCGTTGCCGGCCGCATCGCCGAAGGGCGTCAGGCCGGCGCCGTCACCATGATTGAGCGACAGCAAAGCGGTGCCATAGCCTCCTTCTTTCTGGTTGCCGCTGAGTTCGCCGCTTTCCACCCAGATCAGGGAGGCGAAATCCCAGGGCTTGCCGCCGAGGCCGGCAAAGGCCGAGGACCGGCTGGCGTGCAGCACGGTGTTGCGGTGCACCTTGATGGTGACGGCGTTTTTGAGATCGACAAAGGGGCCGGTGAGATGGTAGATGCCGTGACGCGAGGCATTGCGCACCACGTTGTCCATCACCTCGGTCTCGTCGCTGCCAAAAAGATTGAGCGTGCGGATGCCATGCACCAGAGCCTGTTCCACCTGGTTGTGGTTCACCCGCTGATGGCGGTCCCGGACGCGGTACAAGATCCAATAGAACAAGAAAGCCAGCAGCCAGTGGTAAGGGGTTTCTTGTTCCTTGGTGTTGCCAAGCAGCAACAGCAGGCTGTCCACAGACCAGCTCAGCACGTTGCTGTGTTGCCAGATACCGCCCAGGGCGGGATGGGTGAAAACCACGGGGGTGTGGATCTGCTGGCCGCTGACGCCGGCGATGTTATCGTGGCCCGCCGCTGTGGCGACTCGCTGCTTGCCCCACAAGGCGGCATTCAAACGCCCGCTGCCGCAGCCGGTTTTGGATTCCACCTGATTGTGATGGCAGTCCATGTCGGCGCCCAGCATGACGATGCCGTAGCCCTTGAGGGCCCACACCAGGGTGGCCAGGATCCCGGCCCAGCCCTGGCGCGCCCGGTTCCGGTCCAGGCCGGTCTCGTCCAGGCCCGCCGCCAGCGCCTGAATGTGGGGCAGCAGGGGCGAGCCGGCGCTCACCTGCGCCGACCAGTTTGCCAGGAAGACGCGCAGGGCGGCGCGGAAATCGGGCTGTTCCCAAAAGACATTGCCGGCATCGTCGCTCTCATCCAGCCAACCCCAGGCGGCCACGGCGGAGAGAAACAGGGCGTCGCGGTCGCCGTGGAGGGCGGAGTTGGCCAGCATCTCCACCCCCTCGCTGTAGTAGCCGGACCCAGCGCTGTCCTCCCCGCTCACCTCGAACCGGGCCTTGAAGCGCAGGGCGAACACGATCATCTCGTAGGGCACGGTGCTGTCCGGCCACACGGTTACCCGGTTGTGGCTGATGCGGCTGCCGTCCAGGCCGGTGACGATGCCGTCTCCGGCGCCGGCGACCACATTGCCGTCGATGACATAGGCCTGGTTCACCAGATCGTCCAGCCAGGTGGGGTCGCGCTGGTCGAGAAAGTCATCCAGAGCGTCTTTGAGCGCGTCCGCCGGGCTGGACGGCGCCTCGCCTCCCTCACCGTCGCTGCCCGGCCGGCGGCCGCAGTAATTGGCGCAGAGGGTCAAGAACCAGGAGATGCCCACTGCCACCCAGCCGAACACACCCTTGTCCGCCGGCGCGCCCTCGCCGCCGGCCAGGAATTTTTCCAGGGCATCGCGCAGCAGCGTCAACAGGGCCAGGGTCCACTCCACTGTGCAGCGGGTCCACTTGGCAAAATCACTCACCCGTCCCACGGAAAACCACGGGTGGAGGCGCACGCCAGCAAAGCGGTGGCCGCTGATGCGGTTGCGCGAAACCTTGAGGCCGCCGATGGAGAGGATGTTGTTGAACAAGACCCCGTAGCGGGTCACCTGCATGCGGTTGTCGCTGATCTCGGCCTTGCCGACGAAATATGTGAAATAGCGGCCGTCCAGCAAACTCACAAAGCGCTGGAACAGGCGCTGCTCGTACTGCTCCCGGGGGCTGAGTTCGCCCGCTGCGGGCGCCGGCGCAGCGGTGAGTTGCTGGAAAATCTGATAGAGAAGCCAGCCCAGTTCCACTGTCACCCGCCACAGGCGCGCAAGACCCAGCACCCGGAGCAGCGACTCCCGCCCTACGGTGTCCGGCTTGGCGGCCACCTTTGGCGGCCGCGCGGTAGTGACGCCGGTCTGGGCATCGAGCCGGTTGTTGTGCACCTTAAGGCCCCGGCTGAAAAACACCGCCACGGCGGCACTGCCAATGGCAAAGCGGCGGCCCCACAGCTTGCGCAGATCGGTGGGGGGCGGCTGGTCCAGGGCGTCATCAGGCCCGCCCGCGTCGACGGCACTGCCACTGACCTCGGTATCGAAGGCGTAGCCCAGATACACACCGGCTTTTTGCGCCGTGATGTGGTTGTCGGCGCAATGGACGGCGCGGCCGGCAAAGACCTGTATCCCCACCCGGGCCACCATGGTGTTGCCGTGGATCTGGTACTGGTGCAGCAATGTCCCCAGCACCGCGCCGCCGCTCTTCAGGCGCTCCATGCGCAGGGCTTCGTCCTGGCCATGAAACGCTGCCCCCTCCTCTTCGTCTGCGCTCAGCGGTGGCGGAGCGCAGGGGGACAGCCGGGCCAAGGCATCGTCCAGCTTGCCGTAAAACGCCTCGGGATCCACGGCCGCAGCGAACTCATCCGCCCCGGCCGGCGCCGCCGGGCGGACAAAGGGCTCCAGGTCGGCGCGGGACACCCCCTGGATGCGGTTGTCAGCGATGCGCCCTTCCCAGCCGTCCAGCAAGCGCACGCCCGCCTCGAGGAAATACAGGCGGCTGGCCACCACCTCAAAATGCCTGAGCGGCAGCACCGGACGTGGCTGGGGCGGCAGGCTGACGTCGTCCGCCGGCACCTCCCCCTCCGGCTCCTCCGGCGCCGGCCGGAGCGCCGCCAACTCGGCATCGACAGCCGCCAGTTGCGCCGCCGTGGCCTGGGCCAGATCCACGGCCGCCAGCAGCCGGCAGTCCCTCACCTGGACCTCGCAGCAATGGCCCAGCAGCAGGCCCACCGCCTGGCCCCCGGGCAGGCCATTGATCAGCTGGCCGCCCCGCAGGCGGATGGCCCGGCTGTCCTCGTCCACCACCACCAACTGGGGCAGGCGGTCGGCGTAAATCAACATATCAGCGATGTGAATGTCCCGGCTGCCCCCCACCACGTACAGTGCGGCCTGGTGAGTGCTCTGCGGATCCAGAGGTTCGTAAATCAGCTTGCTGACCGGCCCCACCCCTTTGAAGGTGAGGTTCTGCCGCCCGTCGATGAGCAGCGGTTCGTGGACGCGGTGCAGCCCCGGCAGCAGGCAGACACAGCCACCGTCCGCGGACACTTTGTCGATGGCGGCCTGAATGTCTTCTCCCGGCCGCACGGCAATGGTGCAGCACTGGGCCGGCGGCCAGATCGTGCGGCAGTCGTGCACGTGGGTGGTGTCCACCGTGGCGCCCCAGTGCACCACGGCCAGACGGCAGTAGTGATGGTGCACGCCCCGCGGGGGCGCTTCGGTGAGCGTTTCCACCGAGGCATCGGCAGTGCGGGCGGCGAACACCCAGTAGTCGCCGCGCTTGCATTCCCCGGCGGGATTGGCGGGATCAGGGGTGAAGGACACCACCACGCCGTCTTCCAGCTCCAGCGGCCCGGCGGCGGTGTCCAGCAGGCCGTTGGCGTCCACGCCGGTGGACTGATCCCAACGCTGGACCCGGGTGTGGCGATCAGGATCGGTGGCATCGAACAGGCCGGCGGGCAGGGCCGGGGCGAGGGTGAGTATGGCATTGCCCTCGTCGATGGCGGTGATCTGCGCCATGTGACCGGCCACGTTCTCCCCCGCCCGGATGCGAAACTCCAGCAGGTCGTCCAGCACCTCCACCCAGTCACCCACCTGAAAGCGCAGCACCTGGTCGCGGCCCAGTTCGCGCACGGTGATCCGGTCCAGGGCGGGAATGGTATCCACCGCCGCCCGCACGGAGACATTGTCCCGCGACCATTTGAATTTGGCCGTGCCCACCGGCCCCGGGGTGTGGATTTCCACCCGGTAGAGCCGGTTTTCCAGCCCCCGGTAGCCGCCGGAGGGGGAAATAATGCAGGGCTTGTCCTCGCCCGGCGCCACCGCGCCGGTGCTGAGCCGCCCGGCGGACGGCTTGGTGATGGCGTCCCAAGCCTCCAGTTCGTCGGGGCAGTGGGCATCCCCCACCCCTTCCAGCACCTGCACCTGCCAGGCGGTTTGCACGCGGGTAGTGGTGTCGGGGCCGCCCAGGGCCACGTCCAGCAATTCCGGGTCTTCCAGCGCCGTGACTTCCCGTTGCCACACGTGCAGGTAAATCAAATCGCTGCGCTCCGCCACCGGCATGGTGAGCGCCGGCGCCGTGGGATAAAACCGCTGCACGGGATTCCCGGCTGACGCCGAATAGGGCACGGCGCCGGTGCCGTGCAGCTCGGCCAGGATGGGGTCGAAGCGGGGCGCGAGGCCGTGGTTTTCCACCTGCAGGCCGTCCAGGTACAGGCGCCCCACGCCAATGGTGAACTCACCGGGAGCGGTGGGGACAATTTCAAAGGCCTTAGGCGTGGTGGCGGGCACTACACAGCGGCCGAGAATGTCGAAGGTCTCCGAGCGCCAGTGCCGGTCATCGATGGCCGCGCCTTCGTTCCAGTCGGCGTCCAGGCTGACGCGGCCCTGTTGCTGGCGGACTTCCGAATAGTTTTTGTCGGCTTTAAAAGTAAACCGTGTGTAGTCGCCGGCCATGGTGGCACTCCTTCAGGTCACGTAAATGATTCCGGGTACCAGGCCAAAAGGCAGGTACTCCTCCAATCGAATGCGCAGATTGGTTTCGCGCTGGGGCTGCTTGAGGTGGCAATAGGCCCCCATTTCCGAGCCATCCTCCGCACCTGTGCGGATCTGCCGCGGACTGGCGCGGCGCAACTGGGCGTAGCCGGGATGGCCGTAGTGAATCGAGGTGAAGCCGGGCACCAACCAGGCTTCGATGGCGCTGCGGATGGCGGCGTCCTCCACAGGCGTCAAATCGCTGCCCTTTTCGTCCCGCGCCGCTGTGAGAACGGTGAGTATCTCCCAGTCGGGCTGGCAGCGGTAACGCCGCGGGGTGCGCGAATTGGCCGTCACATAACTGAACCGCACGCAGCCCTCATGGCGCTGCTCGCAGGTCACGGTGCCGGTGAAGATCACTTCCGTGGCCAGCTTCAGGCTGTGGAAATAGCTGGGGCCGACCACCGTGCAGCGTTCGATGACGGCGCTGGGGCCGGACTGGTCACTGGTGCCCGTGGCGCTGATGGCGGTGCCCCCCAGGCCGTCCACGATGCTGTCCAGCAGCCACAGGCCCTGGGCGCTTTCCGGTAAACGCAGAGGGCCGGTGATGGAAAAGGCCGCTTCCAAAATGAAATCGGTGTTGATGGTTGCGCCACCGCCGTCCACATCCGCCACGATCACACTGGGCGCAGTGCCGGCGGGCAGGCCCGCCTCGGTGAGGCTGCGGCCCGGCACCAAGGTGGTGTGCAGCAGCCGCAGGCGGCCGGTGTCGCCGTTCACGGCCACGGCACCTTCCACCAGCAGGCCGCTCAAGGTCAAGGCCGATTCGGGATGGCCGCCGGACAGGGTGATGGCGCCGCCGCCGGGCTGGATGTGGGGCCGCACGCCGTTGGCGGCCTGGATCACCAGCCAGCGGTCGTTTGCCAGCTCGATGTCCAGGGCTTCCGGATAGCTGCGGTTGTCCAGCACCGTGATGGTGGCATTGGGCCGTCCGGCGGCCGCCCAGGCCGTCAGGGCCGAACTGAGTGTGGCGTGGTAATCCGCCGGAGGGTTGTCCTGCTGCACGAACAACTGCAACTCGGGCAGGGTCTCGTCCACCAGCCAGGGCCCGCGCTCATAGGGCCCGCCGCCGAGATCGGCGGGGAAGCCGTAGTGATAGTGCACGTCCAGCCGTTCCGTGGCATCGCCCCAGCCGTCGCCTATGGCCAGGCGGCCGGTGGCCACGTCCACTGCAATCACCCGGCCGCCGGGCTGGACGGCGGGCCAGGGGTCGAGCTGGCGGCAGATGATTTGCGGGGCGTACAAATCGGGTGTGGCCTCATAGTCGGCCGCGGGCGTCACGGGCACGCCATTGCGCTCGATGTAAAGACTGCCCCCCTGGTCCAATGGCGCATACAGCGGCGTGTATTCGGACCGCGGATACTGGCGCCGGTGAGCCTGCAAATCATCAAAAAAATAAGCGGGGCGAAGGGGGCCGGGCACGTGATATTCCGTCGCCAGTCCCGCCTCGTCCCCCTCCCGCCGCCAGGCGTTGAACAGCGGGGCCGGATTGCCCAGGGGACTGAAATGGTACTGCCAGTCCAAGCCCCCCCGGCGCGGTGTCACGGCCTCCAGCGGATTGCTGCGCAGCCGCCACAGGAAAAAGCCGATGTTGGGGATGTTGTACCAGCCCTCAGTCTGGACGGGCGCCCGCACATCCACCGTGTGAGCCCAGCGGTCGAAGGGGCCATTCAGCCGGTCGGCCGGTTCCACCTGACGCAGCGCCATGGTGCCACCGGCGCCCAGACGCAGGTGATTGAGATTCTGCGTCCAGCCCAGCAGCCGGAAAAACTCCACCCCGTGGCTGGCCCAGCCGGTCACGTCCCGCGCCAGCTCCTCCAGCATGGGCAGGGTGCCCTTGCGGCGGCGGTAGTAAATGGTTTTGGCCACATCGGCCCGCGAGCGCAGCGCCAGCCCGACCGCCAGGCTGGGGCCGGTGAGGTCTTCGAACAGCTGCTCCGCCGTTTGCGCATCGGTGAAACGCTCAGCGTCGTGCAGCGGGTTGTTGCTGACCAGATCACCGATGTAGGGCACCACCCAGCCATCGCAGGTTTCAATGAAGAAATTATCCCAAAGCCGTTGAATATCCTCGTAAAGAATGTCCGCCTGTTCTTCCACCAGGCCGAGCAGTGCACGCAGCGGGTAACCTTCCTGGGCGTCCCGCTCGCGGTAGACGGCGGGCAGCAGCTGGTAGAGCTTGCGGGAGTCTTTAAATACGCCGGCCATGGCAGCTCCTTTGCTGGCCGCTGGCTGGGGAGGTCGCGGCTTGGTGATCCCGCCGTTCTTCGCGGGTGGCTCGTTTCCCTGCGCCTTGGCGCGCTGTTGCGCCGTATTGAGACGGGCGTCCGGCTCTTCTCTCCCCGGAGGAAAGGGTCAGGGTGAGGGGGGATTTATCCATTGTTTGTTCAGTCATTCCAACATCCCCTAATCCGGCAGACCGCCCTGGGTGAGCAACACCACATCCTCTGCCGGCACTTCCAATCGGGCCTGCTCCGCCGGCCGCACCCAGGGCGGACCACTGCGATCCGGCCGCGCCGGATAGATGCGCAGGTGCGGCTGCAAAGGCGCCACACTGCCGTCGGTGCGGCGGACAACGGCCCGCTGGTTGAGGAAGTCCTGGAACGCCGCCTCGCTCATGGTGGCGGGCCGTTTGTACATCAGCCGGTCCATGTCCACTGCCACCACCCCGGTGGCGCCTTGCAGTACGGCGTAGACATCGCTCAGATGCACGGGCTGCCCAAAGGGCTGGGCCTCGAAGCTCAACATCGCTTCCAGGGCGGCGCGGGCGGCGGCAGCCACTTCGCTGGCGACATAGGCCTCGCCTATGGTGAGGGTGGCGGCGACTTCCACAGGCAGGGGCAGGTAGTTGTCCAGCCGCAGCGGCCGGTTGGGGTCGCGCTGGGCGGTGAGGCCGGCGTGCAGCCGGGACAAGGCCGCAGGCGAAAAGGCGGCACCCTCCTGCCCGGCCACGGTGAGGTGGGCGCTGCGGCGGCCGGCGCTCCATACCCAGGTGGCCTTGGCTTTGGCCACTTCACCGCTTTCCCTGACGAGGTCTTCCAGATCCCGCAGCGACACTGCCCGGCCAAAGGTGCGCACGGTGGCAGGGGCGCGGCTGCGGGCCTCTTCCAGGGTTTCGGGATCGGCCCCACCCTCCGCCGCGGCAGGGTTGCTCACCCCCTTCAGGCCCTTGGGTTTGTCCAGGGCGTTTTTGATGCTCCCGGCCCCCACCCGGCCGTCCAGGCCCAAGCCCTGGCGATAGCGGGCGACAATGTTGCCGCGCCCTGCCGGGGGCCGGGCACCGGTCTCGCCGTCGCCGAACCGGACGACGGTCTTGCCCTCATCGTCCACCCGGGTGGTGTAGACCGTCTCATTGCCCCCCCGGCCGTAGAGGCTGTCCACCTCGCTCCACTGCATGCCGTTCACCAACACCTGAAGACTGCTTTCCCCGCCGGTGGAGGCGGCGCTGGGCACGTGGGTCACCGGATCCTTTTTCAGGGTGAAGCTTTGGAAGGGTGTGGCGGGGTCGCCATCGCCCAGGGTTTCATCTTTCTGGGTCTCGCCATGGGACGCCAGGGCGATGTTGCCCAGTAGCGAGGCGGATTTTGAAAAATTAATATTTTCAGATTGTTGTAACTCAATCTTGAGATAGCCTCTGGGAAACAGGCCCAGCCGGTCGGGCACAATCAGCAACCGGCTACCGACCACCAGCACCTGGGCATAGCAGAAGGCCGGCGCCAGGTCGGCGCCGCGCAGCAGATCCTGCAGGGCGCCGGCCAGGCTTATAAGGTCGGTGTAACCACCGGCCAGATGCAAGGTGCGGGGACCCACGGGACCGATGCTCACCGACACTTGAGGTGCCACGCTGGTGAACGCAAGTGGCACTGCCAGCGGCCCGGAGAGCAGGGCGGTAACCGGCCGCACGCTGTCGCCGTCCAGCCCTAACTCCACCACCGTGGTCTCGTCGGCATCAGCAGGCTCGAACTGAAAGCCGGTGTCCGCCTCTCCCGCCAGCACCACCAGCCGGCCGCCCACGGGCAGCACGCGGGCCCCGGCAAACACGGCATCATCGGGATCCACGCCCCGCAAAGCGCTTTGCAACTGGCTGGCGGCCTGGTTCAGGTCCGCCGGCTTGCTGGCGAACGAGAGTGAATAAGGTCCGCTTCCGTTCACTCGCAGATTCAAGGCCGGTGCGCTGGCGCTGAGGGTGGGGAACGGCACCAGCGACGGCGTGCACCAGCCGGTCAGGCGCTGGGCGTTTTTCTCGTCCAGCTTGAGTTCGGCGGCGGTGTACGGATCATCGCCCGTGGCCTGCACCACCACTTCCCGCTCTGTCACCGCCACGCTGGCGACTTCCGCCAGAACAGGCGTTTTCCCCGCGGCCTGGAGCAATACTTGGCGGCCCGGCTCCAGCGCCGAGATGTCAGCGTCTTCCCCGTCCGTGTAGGTTTTCTTCTTCACCTCCCGGCCCAGCACAATGTGCCCGCCATCCACCCGGCGGCCGGGGACGCAGACGGTGCTGCCCGCGAGGGTTTCGGGATAACCGTAACCCCAAAAACGCACCGGATCACCCAACAGCTCATGCAGCACCACCTTGCGGCGGTCGTTGATCTGGCTGAAGGAGGGGGTCACTTTGATGGCGGTGACGGTGTCGCTGAGAGGACCCAGCTTTTGCTCCGCCTCGCCCACTTCGGCAATGGTGAGCAGGTGTTGCTGCCCCCCGGCCTCCACCATGAGCAGCCGCGCGCCCACTTCCAGATCCTCGTAGCGTCCATCCAGATGCAAAGTGTCGCCGGCCGCCAGGGCGTAATTGTCGTCGCCGGGGGTGTCAGTGCCAATCGTGGTGAGATTCCACAGCACCAGGTAGCCGCTTTGAGTGGGCTTGGGGTACTGGGCGGGCACGTTGTAGCCGAACAGCTTGAAGGTGCGCGCCCGCTTGAACACCGGCGTGGTAACCGTCCAGTGACCGCCCTGCACCGGCCGGCGCCAGCGCAGGCGCAGGTGCTCGCCCTCAGTGTCCACGGCCTGCACCACCAGCTCTTCCGGGTTGTGGCTCAAATCGAACAGCAGCAACCGGTCGTCCTCGGCCAAAGCGTCCAGGGCAGCCAGGCCGTCCGCCTCGGGCGCCAGATCAGCCTGGGTGCGACCCTGGGCCAGGGGATTGGCGCCAATGGGGGCTGGATAAACGGTTAGTTCGTTCAGCCAGCCGTAGGCGTCGATGGCTTCCAGGGTTTCGTATTTTTGCGGCTTTTCGTCCTGCTCCGGCACGCTTTGCACCCGCAGCCCGGTGGGAACGGCCAAGGCTTTGCGCCGCTCCACTGTGAAGGCCAGATAGGCGACGGCGGCCAGGCCGGGGTTGAGGCGGTAGCCCAGCAAGGCGGCCAGGCGCTGGACCGAGCCGCGCAAGGTGGCGGTGCCCAAAAAAGCCTCGTTGGCCGTGCGCTCCTGATAAAAGCTGAGCACGTCCCCGACGGCCGCCCAGGCTTCCAGAATCGTGATGGCGTAATCGTCGCTGTCGCGGGTGGACAGTCCCCGCAGTTCACTGCGGCGGGCGATGCCCTGCAGCATGGCCTGGCGGAACTGGGCGAAAGTGCCCACCCGGTAGGCGATGGCGGTCAGTCCCGGGCGGTTGTACAGACTCACCGGGGTGAGTTCCGCCTCGGGTTCACAGCAATGGCAGGTGTTGTCGCGGCTCATTTGCCCCCTCCCGCACTCAGGCGCAGCACGCCGTTTTCCTGAAAATTCGGGTCGTTGTCCAGGCGGGCGATTTGCCAGGGACCGATGGGCAGCACCCCGGTGGCCAGCTCGCCGTTGTCATCCTGGCCGAACACCCGCAAGCGGGTCACCTGGGCCGAATCCACTCCCGTCACTGCTTCCAGCGCCTGGTAGAGGCGGCTTAAATACACCGGCTGGCCGAAACTGAAGTTGTCAGGATGGAAGAAGCCCCTGCTGCCGTCGGGGTTGATCCTGGCGCTGAGGGCCCGGCTCACCGCTTCCAGCACCTCGCCGCGGAAATAGCCCGGCTGCACGCACAACCGGATGTCAATTTCCAGGGGCACGTATTCCCCTGCGCGGACCGACAAGTCGTAACCTGCCAGCTTGAAGCGGGAAACGTGGGCCTTCACCGCACGCCCGAAGCGGGGTGCGAGGCGGGTGCGGCCGCCGGGCAGGGTGAGGAGATCGGCAGGATCCACCGGGTCCACCGCCAATTCCACGGTGTACCAGCTCCCGGTCCAGCGAAAGCGGGCCATGGCTCCGGCCACCGCTGGCAGGCGCAGGGCGGCCTCAATGTAATCGGCCTCGGTCACTGCCCGGAATTGCCGGGCGCGGAAGGCCTTGGGCGCGCGAGCCCGGACCTGATCCAGGCTTTCCGGATCGGTCCCGCCCACCGCTGGCAGCGGGTTGCGCAGAGCGCTGATCGTCGGCCAGGCCGGGGCCACGGCCGGGCGCAGGGCATGCGCCAGGGCGTCGGCACCGATATTGCCGGCCCGACCGTTGCCCAGGCGGTAGGTGACTGTGAAACGGGTGACGCCCGCCGCTTCCTTGCCGTATTGGCCATCGCCGAAGCGCAGCCGGGCCCGCCCCCGGTTGTCGGTTTCGACGACGAAATGGCGGGCATACGGGGGGCTGTCCAGCAAATGGGGCACCGCCGTCCAAAGATGCGCGCCGATGGGGCTGGTGGCCACCACGGCCACGGCGGCTTGGGCCGCGCCGGCGCTACAGTCCAGGCCGTGGCGGGGGCTGTCCTGCACCGCCGTGCCGGAAACGTTGCGGTAGCGCATGTCCGGCGGCTGGCACTGGAAGCTCAGCGGCCCCTGGCCCAGTTGTAAATAGAAACGCTCGTCAGCGGGCACCGGCTCGCTTTGGGGAAAATCCTCCACTATGGTGCGACCGTGGTCCGCCAGTACCACGTTGCCCCGCGCCACAGAGACATGATTGACGAGGGTGTTGTCCCGGGTGCGGGTGGACAGGCACAGCGGAAAGCGCAACGCCTCACTCCGGTCCCAGGTGATTTTCAAAAGCGGCAGCACCGGATCGGCGGGATTGGTGCGCACCTGCAGGGCGCCATTGAGCAACGTGTCCCCATAGACGCTGTCGTCGGCCTCCTCCACCTTTACCAGCCGCACGGCCTGACGGTGCTTGGGATCGGCGTCGGGCGCCAGGCCGGTCTCGGGCCCCAGCACTTCCTCGAAGATCAGATAATCACCGGCTTGCAGGGCGGGGCGGATGACTTGGTCCGCATCGCCGGGGTCCAAGGCATAAACATAAAGTGTGGTGGTGCCCACGGGCAGACAGCATTCCAGATTGCCCCAGGCGTGCAGATAGAGGGTGTTGAACTCGGGCCGCACCGCAATGGGATGGGTGGTTTCGAACACCCGCGCCCGGCGCAAGGCCGGGTCGGCCTCGTAGGCGCCAGGGTCCAAAGCGGATTCGTTGAAGGTCACCGGCGGTGGCGCCGTCTCTCCCGCCAGCGGATCGGCGATGCGGGTGAGCAGCTTGGTGCCCTGGGGCACGGTGCCGGTGCTGCCAACAGTGAGATGCGCATAGGTCCAGGCATTGCGCCCTTCGCCCATGACGTAGTCCACCAGGCGCGCGTGGCGGCGCACAGAGAAGCGCTGGCGCGCCGTTTCCAGGTAGGCCTCGTTGGCAACGGCGTCTTGGAAATAGCTCAGGTGATCGCCGGCGTAGGCCAGCAGCTCCACCAGGGTGATGCCCAGATCGGCCGGGTTTTGCTCCTGCCAGTCGGGATTGCGCTGGGCGATGAGGTCCAAAATGAGCTGGCGAAAGCTGGCGTAGTCTTTGGCCAGGTAATCCAGCAGGGGCCCGTCCAACGCCTCCGGCGGGCAAAATGGCGTTTCCCGGCAGTCGAACTCCGTGGGGCAGTCGGCTTTGAAATCCACCGGCGCGCGGGAGAAGCGGGCATCGAGATTGGCCGTCTCCCGTTTCAGGCTGCCATCGGGCTGGCGCGACCAGCCCAGGAACAGCCAGTAAGTGGAAAAATCGCCCGGTTTGTCCACGGCGATTTCCAGCCGGGGCGCGGCCAGGGTTACCGCCAGGACCTTGATATTGACGATGCGGGTGCCGCCCTCCAGTCGAATCCACTCCGGGTGCGTGGTGAGACCGTAGGCGCCGTCCGGGTCCGAGTGGGGGGCAGCGGGCAAGTCTTTCAGGAAATGCACCACCAGCACGTGGGGCTGGGGCGCCAGCGGCCGGTGCTGGTATTCAACGAAGTCGATGCCGTTCAACACCGGATGGGCCAGCACGTTGGCGCGGCGCTGGGCATCGCGGCAGGACGGTTCCTTTTCGAGGGTCAGCTCCGTGACCATCTCTGTGTTCCTCTCTCCCGGGGCCGCGCCGGAATGGGCGGCCGGTGTTTCCCTGCCAGACGCTCCCCCAAAGAGGAGAGCTGCAGGGGATTTGACGACGTGCGGTCAAGCAACGCCGTTTGTGATTATTGGAGGTTTTCCCCCTAACCCATTTTTTTTAAAGGGGGGAATTCAAAACTGTCCCTCTTCGGTAAAACGATCCACCATCCGCTCCCCCGTATCCAGACGCCGGTATACCACCAGCACTTCCAGACGCGCATCACTCGCCCGCACTTCCACTTTCTCCACCTGGATCACCCGCTCCAGCCAGCGCTGCAAGGCGCTTTGCACGGTGACCTGGGTGGCGGCGGCCAGGGCATCGCTGTTGGGCATGAACACCAGGCGTTTCAGACCGCAACCAAAGTCCGGCCGGTTGACCCGTTCGCCGGGGTTGGTGAACAAAACCTGGCGGATGAGGTCGCGCACGTGGTCGTCCACGCCGGTGGTGGCGCTGCGGCCACGGCCGTCCAGGTGAAAGGGGTAATCGAAATACGTCCCGGCCATCAGTACAAGGTGCCCGTGGTGTTGAGGGTGACGGTGCCGGTGCCGCTGCTTTGCACCTTGTTGCCCACCACATTGTCTTGGGTGACGGCGACAGTGTGGTTGTGGCCGGAGGTGGTCTGGCCCGAGGCGCTCACCCAGGGTCCGGTCTGCTCCACGTTCACGCTCACGGCAAAAGCGGCGCCGGCGTTGTCTTTGAGATGCTTGACCACGCCCTGGGCGATGGCAACAAACATCAAACGGCGGTCCTCCTCGCCGGCACTGCCCAGGGGCTGGCCGGTTTTCTCCTGCCACAACACCGCCAGCGCCTCTTCCATGGCCTGGGCCATGCTGTTGTCGAAATCCGTCAAGGTGCCTGCCTTCAATGCCATATGCGCTCCTTCAGCCGCTTTTGACCCGGGTTGAATTGAGGGAAGGGGTGGGCGGCGTCAGGCTGGGGGTGGGCGGCGCCGGGGTCACCGGGATCCAGCCGGCCGCCAGTTCACCGGGGTGCACGTGGCTGTTGAACATGCTCACCAATTGGTTGAGGTATTGCAACAACTCGTCCCCGAACACCAGCGGATGGCTGGCGTCTTCCACCAACTCAATCTGGGGTGCCTCCACTACTGCCTTGCTGGCCCCCTTGACCGTGATTCGGCCCGCCTGCACCTGGATTTCCAGCAGATTGCCGCCCCCGCCGTCGCTGACGGTGATGACCTGGCTGTTGTCGTCCAGCGTCACCATCAGACCCGTTTCGCTGCGGATGATCTTGAGCGGCGGCGTGGCGGCGGTGCCGGTATTGTCGCTGGGAAGCTGCCCCTCGCCCCACCAGCACCCGCTCCAGATGGGCCGTGACAAATCCCCCGATTCAAACTCGATCCACACCCCCGCCCCCACCGGCGGCACGGTGTACTGCCCCTCGCCGTTGCCCGAATACGGCAAGCAAGGCAAAGCCCAGCCGGTGTCCACATCGCCCAACAGTTCGCGCACACTGGCCTTGATGCGGCCCATGTTGCGCGGGTCGTTGTTGTCGCGGACCAGGCCGCGGTATTTGCCAAAATAGCGCTGCGCTGTATCGCGGCTTGTGTTTTGTGCATTGGGCGGCATTCGTGTCATCCGTCTCTACGTTAAGACGCCAGGGCCTGATTGTCTGTGAAATCTTCCCGGCCGGTAACGCCGGTGGCGTTGCGGCGCAAGGTAAAGCTTTGGGTATATCCCTCGTCGCTGAGGCGGTGCAGCACTTTTTCCACGTAATAGGTGCCGCTGAACTGGCGGCCCGCGCCGCGCACGTTAACCGGCCGCTTGGCGCGCAGTACGCCGCCGTAAGTCACGGTGGACAGCTCGCCTTCGGCGCGGATGGCCCAGGCGGCGCGATCAACCACCGCCTGGGCGTAGGTCTGCAATTCGCCTGCCTCGGCCAGGCCGGTGTTGGCAACAAGCACGCGGCGGGGTTGGTCTGAGGGGGTTGACGCTTGCTCGCCCAACTCGTCGGCCTGGGTTTCAATGTTTGCGTCCTGGTCCGATTGGTTGCCCACATCCACGTTGCGCGCCTCGGCGGTGACCGGGCCCAGCATGTCGAAGCTGGCCTTGAACTGATTGACATTGGTGGCCGTGCCCATATTCACCGTCAGCACCCCCTGGGGCGCGGCATCACTGCGCGGTGCATGAAAATGCCCTTCCACTGCGCCGCTGTTTTCGTTCAGCTCCACGTAGCACTCAAAGCCGTTGCGCTCTGCCAGATGGCGCAGAAACTGGATATCGGTGCCGCGCTGCATCACCGTACGATCCAGTTCCTGCCGCGTCGGTTGGGTTTGATCGACTTGGGCGGCAAAGCCGTATTCGCCGAAGATGGTGCTGGCGATGTCCGAATCCGCCATGTCGGGCCAGGGGCGCACTTTTTCTTCCAGGTTCATCAATGACGTGGGATCCATGGCCACCACTTCTAACATGGATCCACCCGGCGCATTGGAAAACTCGCTGCGAGTTTCGATCACATAGGCCTCGGTCAACGGCACCCGGCGGCTGCCCACCGTTACGTCGATGCGCAGTCTGGTCAAACGTTGGAACAGGTTTTCGTCCAACACGTCCCAAGCGGAACCGTCTTCGCGCACTGCAACGGCCAGCTTCAAACGCAACATGTCCGCCAACTCGGCATGATCCTCCACCTCTATCTCACGCACGGCCGCCAGCAGCTCGGCGCTCGCGGGGGCATCGGCGATGGTCAAGGTGTAGGAAACTTGTTGCATGGTGTCAGGTTCTTTGTGTCCTTGAGTGTAAGTGTGTACTGGTTTTGAAAATCCCCCTCGGTCCCCCTTTTTCAGAGGGGGGGAATAAAACCACTCAGCCTTCGGATGAGGGGATGTTGATTTTCCTCCCCGGCTCACTCACCAACTCATCCGGCCAAGTCGATTCATTGCAATCTGCAATACGCCAAAACCTTTCCGGATCACGAAAGTAGCGCTGGGAAATATGATCCAAACGTTCGCTGCGCTGCACCTTGTGACCAAGCCGCGCTGGCGTTTCGGGAATGAAACGAGTGGCTTTGTAGCGCAGGGTGCGGCCTGCGTCATCGGTCATTTCCAGTGTGATGACTTTCTCGTAGCGGCTGCCTTTGAAAAACATCTGACACTCTCTTTCAGTTGGGTAACAAGCCCTGGATGGGCTCAGCCTCTTCCCCGGCCTGGAACTGCTTGGCCAGCGTTTCCTTCTGCCGTTGATAAGACAAATACATATCCCGCCCGGCGCTGGTGCTGGGCAAATCCACATAGTTCAATGCTTGCAGCCCCAGCTCCACTTTGGCCTGAATAGGGTTAAGGCTGGGGTCGAAATTTTCCTCCGTTACCGAAAAGCTGGTGATCTTCACCGGCACCACCCGCGCGCGGCCCCACACCAACAGTACCAGGGGCAGATCTGCCGGGTTGAGCTGCACCTCGCCGCCCTCGGCCAGGGCTTCATTTTGCAACACCTGGAAGCTGGTGGGATAGAGCAGCATCTCCAGGGTGGCCAAGACCGCGTGCAAGCCGTTTTGCACGATGTTTTGATTCTGCTCGGGGAATTCCAGTTGATCCGCTGCGTTGAGCGTTACCGATAAAGTAAACGTTTCCCTCGGCGGCCCTTGCACCCGCAGCACGTCCTGTTGTGCCTGACCACGGTTGGCGCTGGTCGTGCCCGTGGTACCGGTTGTGGTGCTTGCTTGCGACAAACTGCGGCTCACTTGTTCCGGATTGTATTGGAAGGGAATGGTCTTGCTCTTGGCCCCCGGATCATGGGAGGCATAGACGACCAGGGCGCCCTTTAACAACTTGGGACTGTTTTTAAAGCCCGAAATCATAACTACACCTATCCTTTGTGTCCTGCGCAGGGCAACTATTAACCCGGCAATCAAACAGGTCGTCCTGACCTGTTTGATTGCCGCCCGCGAAATACGGGCGCCATTGTGCGAAATGGCTGGTATTTCGCGGGCTCGCATTGACTTGCGCCAATGGCGGCACATCCCTG
>DRLM01000082.1 GCA_011375345.1 Gammaproteobacteria bacterium | reverse complement strand
TTGCCGGTCCTGGGTGGGGTGTCCATGATATGGAGTCCACAGCAACGGCGCCGGCGCCGGCTGGGTCTCGTGGCCTTTGCCGTGACGACCATCGCCTTGTTGGGTCTGTATGGTGCGGTCCTGGCTGTGCAGACACTGGAAATTGACGTGCTGGCCAAACTGAAAGGCCTGATATGAGTACCATAGAAAAAGCGGTTGAACGGCTTGGGCGGTACAACCCGGAAGAGCCTGAGTTTATCCGCGACCAGGAATTGGAGGATATTCCCGAACAGGCGGATGTCAGGCAAGAAGCCTCGCCGCGGGAAGGCGGTGAAGGTGAGACGCTCCAGGTAGACCTGGACCTCGCCCGTTTGCGCCTGGGAGGTCTGGTCACTCCTGACAGCGAAAGAAGCCAGATTGCCGAGGAGTTCCGCCACATCAAACGCCCTTTGCTCATGAATGCCTTCGGGCAGGGGGCGTTGAACATTCCTCACGGCAATCTCATCATGGTCACCAGTTCCCGGCCCAATGAAGGCAAGACATTCACCGCGGTGAATCTGGCCATGAGTATCGCCATCGAGCGCGACCGTACGGTGCTGTTGGTGGATGCCGACGTGGCGAAACCCTCAGTGGCGCGGATCCTGGGCATCCCCGGTTCGGCCGGTCTGGTGGACTATCTGGCCGATCAGGACAAGGCCCTGTCGGAACTGATGCTGAAAACCAATCTTGCGAGTCTGAGAATTCTTCCCGCCGGCCGTCGCCATCACCATTCTACAGAACTGCTGGCCAGCGAAAGCATGCGTTGCCTGGCGGACGAACTGGCGCAGCGTTATCCCGACCGTGTGGTGATATTCGATTCACCGCCTTTGTTGGCGACCAGCGAGGCGGCGGTGCTCGCCGGGCTGGTCGGGCAAATCGTGCTGGTGGTGGAATCGGACCGGACCAAGCGTGAAGAACTGAAGGAAGCATTGGCGTTGCTGGATCCGGAGCAATATACCGCGCTGGTCCTGAACAAAACCCGCCGGCCCTTTGGCGCTGACTATCCGTATTACAGCTATGGCGGGTACGGTGGCTACGGCGCGGCTGACGACTGACAACGATGACAGCGAGGGGGAGGGCTGATTCCCGGGCGCGGGTGGTGCATGGCTGGCCTGTGTTCGCCGGGCTTGTGCTGGTGATATATGGGACTGTTGTCCGCGCCGCGGCTTGGGAATGGCAGAGCTCCCTGGTACTGGGCGAAATATACACGGACAACCTCACCTTGAGTTCGGCCGGGCGTACCGAAAGTGAGTGGGTGACGGAAATCACGCCCGGAATAAGAGCGAGCAGGGAGGGGGCGAGAATAAAAATGGATGCCGCCTACCGCCTGCAGAACCTGCTCTACGGCAACGACAGCGATCGAAACAACACCAGGCATCAGCTGAATGCACGGGCTTCGGCGGAGGTGATCAGGGACCATTTTTTCATCGACGCGAAAAGCACGGTTTCCCAGCAGATCGTCGATCCGGACCGGTCGGTGGCAGCAGACCGTATCACCCCCGGCAGCACTTCCGATGTGTTCACCTATGGCGTGAGCCCCTACGCCAGATTCCGCCTTGGACGCTTTGCGGATGCCGCGCTCCGCTATGACGTGGGTTGGGTGGAACAGGAGGGGAACATGCTGTCTGACGGGCGTTCGGAAGGTTACAGTGCGACGCTTGCCAGCGGCCGCGGCTTTTCCCGTCTGCTATGGCAGTTCGCCTATCATCGCAGCGAGCTGGACCGGGGCGACCAGACAGATTCCGTGCGGGAAAACGGCAGCGGCTCCCTGCGCTACCGGCTCTTTGAACACTTCAGTCTGTTGGCCCAGGGCGGCTACGAAAACAACGATGTGGCCACATCGCGCAGTGTCCGCAACGGCGAGTACTGGAGCGGGGGGTTCCTGTGGGTGCCGTCGGGCCATTTTTCTTTCGAGGCGACTCGTGGTCACAATCTTGACAGCGTGAGCATGCGCATCAGCCCGTCCCGCCGCCTGAATCTGCAGCTCGGTTACCGTAAGTTTGACCTGGGTCTCAACCCGGGCGACAGTTGGACGGCCAGCCTCTCCTACCGCTTGCGCCGGACCACCTGGCTGGGCAGTTACACTGAAACCAGCACCAATGTTCAGACTTTGCAGCTGGCGGGTCAGCAGGTTTTTGCGCTGGTTGATATCGATGGCAATCCCATCATCGACCCCACCACCGGCCAGCCCATCGTGCTGGTGTCCAATGTCTTTGCGTTGACGGATGAAGAGTTTCTGAGCAAGCGCGGCCGGCTCACCGTGGTGACGACGACGGCCAAGAGCAATTACATCTTTGCGCTTTTTGACGAGCGGCGGGAGTATGAGCTGAGCCTGAGGCGCGATACAGTGCGGGGTGCGAACGCGTCCTGGAGCTGGCGCTTCGCGAGACGGACCTCATCGCGCCTGAGCGGGAACTGGCTTCGCAGCAGCTCCTCAGTACGACAGGGCCACGACGATTCCTGGCAGCTGGCTGTGGGTTTGTTTCAGTCCACCGGCCGGGATGTGACCAGCTCGCTGGAATATCGCCATGCGCGCAGCAACCCATCGGAAGGGCGCGATTCCTATCGAGAGAATCGCATCACGGCACGGATGACCATCAATTTTTAGGGAAGGCACCATGTACGAGGCGTTCTACAAGCTAAAAACCCGGCCTTTTCAACTCAGTCCCGATCCCCGCTTTTTCTACGGCAGCCCGGGTCACAAACGGGCCATGTCCTACCTGCGTTATGGTTTGAACCAGGGCGAGGGATTCATCGTCATTACGGGCGATATCGGTACCGGCAAAACCATGCTGGTGCGTACCTTGTTTGGGGATCTTGCCCGGGAGAACGTTGTGGCGGCCCAGTTGGTGACCACGCAGCTGGAGGCGGAGGACACCTTGCGCATGGTGGCGGCCAGTTTTGGCCTGGCGCACGACAATCTCGACAAGGCAACGGTGCTCAAAAATCTCGAGACCTTCATGACCGCGCGGGCGCGGGAAGGCAAGCGGGTGCTGTTGCTGGTGGACGAAGCCCAGAACCTCCCGCCGCGGTCCCTGGAGGAGCTGCGCATGCTGTCCAATTTCCAACTGGGGGGCAGAGTGCTGTTTCAAAGTTTTCTGCTGGGGCAGATGGAGTTTCGCAGCACCCTGCAAAAACCGGGCATGGAGCAGCTGCGGCAGCGTGTTATTGCCGCCTATCATCTGGATTCGCTGGATGCGGAGCAGACCCGCGCCTATATTGAGCACCGTTTGAAAATTGTGGGATGGGATCATGATCCTGCCTTTACCGAGGATGCCTACACCGCCATCTATCAGTTCAGCGGTGGCATACCACGTCGCATCAACTCCGTTTGCGATCGCCTCTTGCTGTTCGGCTGCCTGGAGGATGTGCACCAGATCGAAGCGCGTCATGTCACGACTGTTTCCAAAGAACTGCAGCAGGAGACCGGGGCGCGCGATGCTGCCCCCGCGGGTCATGCGGGGGCGCAGGTTCCGGCCTCATCATCCGCTGATGTTTTGGCATCGCGGGATGTGATGAGCCGTTTGGCCGTGCTTGAGCAGCGGCTCGCCGTGATGGAAGAAAAGCTGGAACGGCAAAATGCCTGGATCAGGCGCGAGCTGCGCGCCCGGGTTCAAACTGAACACGCGGAGTAAGAGCGACAATGGCCAAAGTGCTGTGCATCGCGGGGGCCAGGCCCAACTTCATGAAGATTGCGCCGGTCATGGCCGCATTGAGGGCGCCGGAATCGCCTCTTGCCGTGCGCCTGGTGCACACGGGCCAGCATTACGATGTGGCCATGAACGAGCGTTTTTTTGAGCAGTTGGGCATTCCCATGCCGGACATCCACCTGGAGGTCGGTTCCGCCAGCCACGCGGTACAAACCGCGGAAATCATGCGGCGTTTTGAGCCGGTGGTGGACGAAGAAGAACCCGATGCCATACTGGTGGTGGGGGATGTGAACTCCACCATCGCCTGTGCCCTGGTGGCGGCCAAGAAAGGGGTGGCCGTGGCCCACGTGGAAGCGGGTCTGCGCAGCTATGACCGGGCCATGCCGGAAGAGATCAATCGCGTGCTCACCGATCAATTGTCCCACTGGCTGTTTACCACCGAGCGCCTGGCGCACGACAATCTGCGCCGTGAAGGTGTGGCCGATGAGAACATGCATTTTGTCGGCAACGTCATGATCGACACCTTGTTTAGGAACAGGCAACGCGCCGTTGCGGCGGGTGAGACTTTCGCCAGGGCCGGTTGGGCAAACACCCGTCTCGCTGCCGGAGCCTATGGCGTGTTGACTTTGCACCGGCCGTCCAATGTGGATGACCCGGCCACCTTGAAACGCCTGCTTGAGGTGTTGCGTGAGCTGGGCGCCGATCTGCCTTTGGCCTTTCCGGTGCATCCGCGCACCCGGTCCCGCATCCAGGCCGCCGGTCTGGCGGGGTATCTGGACGGCGAAAATATTTTTCCGCTGGAGCCGGTGGGTTATCTGGAAATGCTGGGCCTGATGCGGGGTGCCCGTTTGGTGCTGACCGACTCCGGCGGCATGCAGGAAGAGACCACCGCTCTGGGTGTGCCCTGTCTGACCTTGCGGGAAAACACCGAGCGGCCGATCACTATTGAACACGGTACCAACACCCTGGTGGGCATCAATCCCGAACGCATCCGCGCCTGCTTCAAAGAGGTGCTCACCAGCGGCGGCAAGGCGGGCCGTGTCCCTGAGTTGTGGGACGGCCGCGCCGCCGAACGCATTGCTGCGATATTGGCCGGAGACCTGGCCGGAGCGGCGCCGGGTACGGCGTGCGCGTAAGCGTGTTCTGACGCCGCCCTGCAATCAAATGAAAAGGACGAAGCGGGGGAGACATCCCGCGGGGATTATGGATAACACCGTCATCAACGCCATGAGTGTGGACGTGGAAGACTACTTCCAGGTGTCCGCCCTGGAGCCTTACATCCCCCGCAGCGCCTGGGACAGGCAGCCCTGTCGCGTTGAGGCCAATACCAGCGCGGTGCTGGAGCTGTTCGCTGCCGCTGGCGTGCAGGCTACTTTCTTCACCCTGGGCTGGGTGGCGGAGCGATTTCCGCACCTGATCCGACGCATTGTGGATGAGGGCCACGAGCTGGCCAGCCACGGCCGGGACCACACCCGGGTGACGGCGATGACTCCCGGGCAGTTTCGCGCTGACGTGCGCCGCACCAAAGCCCTGCTGGAGGATCTGTCCGGCCAGGAAGTCAAAGGCTACCGCGCCCCCAGCTATTCCATCGGCGCCAACAATCTTTGGGCCTTGGAGGTCTTGCAGGAAGAGGGGCACCGCTACAGCTCCAGCATCTATCCCATCCGCCACGACCTCTACGGCATGCCCGAGGCGCCGCGCTTTGCCTTCCGGCCCCACGGCGAGCACGGCATATTGGAGGTGCCGGTCACCACCACCACCTTCTTCAACCACAACGTGCCTTGCGGTGGCGGCGGTTATTTCCGCCTCTTGCCCTACACTTGGTCGCGCTGGGCCCTGCGGCACATCAACCGCCGCGAGGGGCAGCCGGGGATGTTTTATTTCCATCCCTGGGAGATCGACCCCGGGCAGCCGCGCATGCAGGGCATCGGCCTGAAGACCCGCGTGCGCCATTATCTGAACCTGGGGCGCATGCAGGCGCGCCTGCAGCGCCTGTTGCGGGATTTTCGCTGGGGCCGGATGGACCAGGTATTTCTGAAACCACAAGCCGACAAGGGCGCATGAACCATGCAGATACGGCAATTGCAAGCAGCAGACTTTTCCCGCTGGGATGCCTTCGTCGAGTCCTGCCCGG
>DRLM01000081.1 GCA_011375345.1 Gammaproteobacteria bacterium | reverse complement strand
TGAGTATTTCGCGGCCCATGGCTGGGCCCTGGCGCTGGCCGCCGCCCTCTTGGGGCTGGTGGTGGGCAGCTTTCTCAACGTGGTGATCCACCGCCTGCCCCTCATGATGGAGCGGGAATGGCGCGCCCAGTGCCGCGAGCTGAGCGGCGGGGATCCGCAAAGCAGGTCCGACGAGCCTTTCAATCTGGCCGTGCCCGCCTCCCGCTGCCCCCATTGCGGCCATGCCATCGGTGCCCGGGACAATATCCCCGTGCTCAGCTACCTGTGGCTCAAAGGGCGCTGCCGGACCTGTGGCGCGGCCATTTCCCGGCGCTATCCTCTCATCGAGCTGGCCACGGCCGCAGTTTCGGCGGCGGTGGCCTGGCATTTTGGCTTCACCTTCGAGGCCGGCGCCGCCCTGCTGCTCAGCTGGGCTTTGATTGCCCTGAGTGTCATCGATATCGACCACCAGCTGTTGCCTGATGCCATCACCCTGCCGTTTTTGTGGCTGGGGCTGCTGTTGAGCCTGGCGGGCCTGTTCGCCACCCCCGCGGCCAGCATCCTCGGTGCCGCGGCCGGCTATCTGGTGTTGTGGTCGGTGTATGTGTTGTTCAAATGGACCACCGGCAAGGAGGGCATGGGCTACGGCGATTTCAAGCTCCTGGCCATGCTTGGTGCCTGGCTGGGATGGCAGGCCCTGCCGGTGGTCATCATCTTCTCCTCCCTGGTGGGGGCCGTGGTGGGGGTGGGTTTGATCGTGCTGCGGGGCCGCGACCGCAGCATTCCCATTCCTTTTGGTCCCTATCTGGCCGCGGCGGGCTGGTTGGCCCTGCTGTGGGGGGATGAACTCACCGGCTGGTACTTGCGCTTTTCCGGCATGGCGGTGTAAAGGCGCATGTCCCGGCCCGCGGATTGGAAATCCCGGCGATTCAGCAACGAGAGCGGCCTGGGCGCGCACCGCGCGCGGTATTTCCGTCGCCGGCCGGGGCGGAAAATTTTTCGTTTCCCGGCACCCGGCGCGGGTTAAACTTCTTTCCATGCTGAAAATCGGCCTCACCGGCGGCATCGGCAGCGGCAAATCCACTGTCGCGCGTTTTTTTTCCGAGCTGGGTGTCCCGGTGCTGGATGCCGACGAAGTGGCGCGGGACTTGGTCCGGCCCGGTCAGCCGGCGCTGGCGGAGATCACCGCCGCTTTTGGTGCCGATGTGCTGGATCAGGACGGCCGGTTGAACCGCGCCCGCCTGCGCCAGCGTGCCTTTGCCAGCGCGGCTGCCCGGCGCCGGCTGGAAACCATTCTCCACCCCCGGGTCTACGCCGAGCTGGCCGCGCGGCTGGCGCGCCTGTGCGCGCCCTACTGTATTGTGGTCGTGCCCCTCCTGGTGGAGACGGCGCCCCCCGGCCTGGTGGACCGGGTGCTGGTGGTGGATGTGCCGGAGACTGTGCAGCGGCAGCGGCTGCAGGCCCGCGACGGCTGGCCGGAGGAGGAACTGGAGCAGGTGCTGGCCGCCCAGACCAGCCGCGCCCGGCGGCTGCAGGCAGCGGACGATGTGCTGCCCAATGAGGGCGGCGTGGACGCGCTCAACAAGGCCGTCCGTCGTCTGCATCAGCGCTACACCCAATTGGCGGCATCCGGGCCTGACTCGCGTTCTGACTGATTTCTTCTACTATTAGGGCAGGCGATTTGCGTTGCGCCGCCAAGCCAGACTTCTGCCGTGAGAGCGGTTCTTCTCCAGCACATTCCCGAGAGACTGCATTTTGATTTGCTATGAACAGCCTTTGAACGAACGCGTGCGCACCCTGCTCAGGCTGGAGCATTTGTTTACTCAGGCCGATGCGCATTGGCAGAGCGATTCGCCCTGGGACAGCCAAACGGCATTGCTCGCCATCCTGGATATTCTGGCCCTTTGCGGCCGCTCCGACCTGAAACAGGAGATCCTCAAAGAACTGGAGCGCCAGCGGGGCGTGTTGGCCGTGATGTCGCACAATCCGCGGGTGGACCACAGCCGTCTCGGCGCCCTGCTGGAACGCCTGGCCGGGCTGGAAAACCGTCTGCATGCCGTGGAAGGGCCCCTGGGTCAGGCCTTGCGTGACCATGACTTTTTGACGGCGGTCAGGCAGCGCATGGCCATTCCCGGCGGTGCTTGCGATTTTGACCTGCCCCAGTTCCACTACTGGCTCCACCGGCCGGCACCACAACGCAGCGGGGAGCTGCACACTTGGCTAGGCGCCTTCGATCTCTTGCGCCAGGTGGTGGATGTGTTGCTGGGCCTGATCCGCGACAGCGCCCAGGCCCGGGCGGAAGTGGCGGAAGCCGGCTTTTACCAACGCGCCCTGGATATCCAGACGCCGTTTCAACTGGTGCGGGTGCAGTTGCCGGAGGACGCGTCTTGTTTTCCCGAAATCAGCGCCGGGCGTCACCGCTTCAGTGTGCGCTTTCTGACTCTCGGCACCGAGGGCCGCAACCACCCCTGCGGCAGTGACGTTCAGTTTCTGCTAAGCTGCTGCGCGCTATGACTGCTGAAGTGAAATGTCCCACTTGCGGGAAAAAAGTGCTCTGGACGGGCGCGGCGAAATGGCGCCCCTTTTGCAGCGAGCGCTGCCGGCTGATTGACCTGGGACGCTGGGCCGGGGAGGAGTATGCCGTGCCCGGCGACGAAATGCCGTCCGGCCATCCTGAAGACCGGCCCCCCCATCATCAGCACTGAGGGCCTCCCGCCCGCGGCCGGTTCCAAAAGCGGGAAATTCCTGCCACCCCCTGGGCGCCGTGCTCGCGGGCCTGCGCCAAATCCTCCGTGCCCATCCCTCCCAGTGCGAACACCGGCAGGCGGGCCGCGTCGCACAGCGCGCCAAAACCCTCCCACCCCAAGGGTCTGGCGCCGGGATGGCTGCGGGTGCTGTTGACCGGCGACAGCACGGCGAAATCCACGCCGATACGCCCGGCGTGCTGCAGTTCCGCGGCGTTATGACATGAGGCCGCCACCCAGCGGTCGCGGCCCAGGGGGCGGTGATCCAACGCCCGCAGGCGGGCCGCGCTCAGGTGCACGCCATCAGCATGCAGGGCGATGGCCTGTTCCGGTGATGCATTGGCCAGCCAGGTGGCCTGATAGTCACGGCACAGGTTCGCCACCTCTTTTGCCAGGCGGGCGCAGGCCTGGTTGTTCAAGCGTCTGGCGCGCAGCTGCACCAGTCGCGCGCCCTCCGCCAGGCGCGCTTCCAGGGTGGCGAGGAAGACGGCTTCGTCCTCCGGCTCGGGGGTGATGAGATAGCGGCCGGGCAGGCGCGCGGCGGTGATGACGGGAATGTCGGCGGCGCGAAAGGCATATTGGCTGAGTCTGGCCGGCGCCACCCAGCAGACGGCCCGGCCCTCACGCCCCCGTACGGTGCCCTGGTATTGGCGCAGCCGCCACACGTCCAACATTACCCGGTGGCCGGGGCAGCGGTGATGGACGGTGATGAGCGGGTGGGCGTCCACCACATCAATGCCCAGTTCTGCATGCAGTTCGCGGCGCAGGGCGTCCAGACGGCTTTCACCGCTTCGGCGCTTGCCGGTGGGGAACTCCCACAAGCCGCCGTGGGGGCGGTGGGGCGGGCGCCGGGTGATCAGTACCCGGCCGGCTTGGTCTTCGATCACGGCGGCCAGAACGTGCACAGTGGGCAATGACGTTGACATCGGCGGAAGGGATAGATGAATGCCTGGCGGCTTTGAGACATCCGTCTTTTTCGGGCTGCGCCGCAGCGGTTGCCGGTCAATGCAGTGCCAGGCCAGCGTGACACTGGCCTGGCAGACTTTGAAGCCATGCCCGGCCCGGAAATGATGGCGGGAAGCAGGCGCCGGCGCTAAAAATCGATGCCGATGCCCAGGAACGGCCCGCTTTCTTTCACCGCGGCCCGCTTGTCGCCGTCTTCCAGTTCCAGGTCCAGCGCCCGGTAACCGCCGGCAAAATACACCAGCGGCAGGGGGGATACTTTGAGCTGCGCCGTCACGTCGTAGAAATGATTGCCGTCGTACACCATGCCCGCCCCGTCCACTTCGGCGGTGACAAAGGGGATGTTGATGCGCAGCAACGCCCGGGCCATGGGCACCGGCGCGGTGAAAGTGGCTTCCTGTTCCGCTCCCCCGCCCGCCAGACGCACCGTGCCATCGATGAGTTTGGCCTGCAGCCCCAGTTCCAGTTCGCTGACAGCGAGGTTCAGGGCGGTGAAGGTCCAGCCCAGGTCGTACATGTCCGCATCCAGGGAAGAGCTGACCGGCGTGGCGGCGGTGAAGGTTTCATCACCGAAGGTGAAGGAGCTGGACAAAATGCGCGAGCCGCTGTGCTCCAGCGGGGCATAGCTGGCGTAGAGATTACCGAAACCGGTGACGTGAAGGCGGGCGCGGGCCATGACCGCGGTGTTGTTGTCCATGCCCAATTCATCGCCGACGTCGATATCTTCGCCGCGGTAGCGCACCTCGCCCGAGAGGTTTTGCCGCCAGCCCGAGAGCTGGACGTCCACGTCCACCGGACCCAGGGCGTAAACCGGCGGTACGCCGAACATTCCGGCCACCAACACCATTGCAAATCGCTTCATGACGGGCTCCTCGTGTGGATCGTCCTTGTTGCCCAAAAGTGCGCACAACCGCCCGGATGGGCCCGGATTGTTTCGAGAACAGTGTTCATGAAGCAATCCGACAGGCTCCTAGTGTGTTGTGTTCGTCGTTGCGAGTTTTCTTAACTCTTCACCGCTGATGCTGTGGGCTTTCCCGAAGCCGCCAACATAACGCGCTTTATATATTTTATAGACATAGAGGGAAAAGTCACCAAAAGAGAACAGGCGGGCGGCGGCGGGCAGGCGCTGCAGGTAGCGCTGGCGCAGACCCTGGTACGTTTCCGCTTCCCGGGGTATGCGCTCAAGCGCGCCCTGCAGGGCGATGCGGGGCAGGCGCTGGGGATCCTCACCGCCCTCATCCGCGGCGCTGATGCCCAGTGCCGCCCGGGGGTCCCGGCGCAGATGGCGGGTGTGGGCGGCCAGTTCGCTCAGGTGCAAGATCAAATCTCCCGCAGGGCCAAGCGCAAAGGCGACGAAGGAGACCTGGGCAGCACCCTCGGCGTCCGTCACGGCCAGGGCAGCCCAGCGGTGTTCGTGCAGCAGTTGCCAGACTAACTGCCTGTCATCGGCGTCCATGGCGGGGAGTCACGCATAATCGTCGATGTAGACAGCCTGGCCGGAAGCGCCCTGGTCCGCCTGGGCGTGGCTGAGGTAGACGGACACGGCATGGCGCAAACCGGGTGAGGTGGTGTTGCCGCCCTGAAAGGCAGATTGTTCGTGGCGGTGGTCCGCGCGCGCCTTCAGCCATTCCCCCTCCAGTTGCTGTTCCACTGGCGGTGGCCGCTGTGCCGCCGGACGAAGGGCGGGACGCGGCGCGGCCCGTTCCACTTCGCCGGGTGGGCGCGGGTCGGGATTGGGCGCGGCGTGGAGGCTGTGGGAGATAAACATTGAGGCTGCGGATCCCTCAGCTGGAAAACCATCCATCCTGGTTGTATCGGCAGGTGCCAGACCCCCTTGACCGCAGCAATCAGAACTTAAACTTCAACCCAAGGTGGCCGCCGTTGTCCAGGTTCAGGTCGGGGCCCTTGTCGATGCTAAGGCGCATTTTCCGGTAGCCCAGGTAGACGGTGGCGTCGCGCAGTACTTCGTAGCCCACACCGAGCGACCAGTGATAAAAGCGGTCTCCGTCGAGAAAGGTGACGATGCCGGGGGCGTAATTCACAGCGGCTTCCAGGTGCAGGCGAGGCAGGGGCGGCGGGGCATAGTCCACCAGGCCGCCCAGGGTGAGGGCCACGGCATCGCCGGCATCCGCCGCCACACCCACCGCCTTCACCGCCACGCCGGCCAGCAGGCCCGGCGCATCGGTGCCCGCCTCGCCGATAACCCGTATGCCCAGTTCCCCGAAGAAATCTTCCTGCTCCGTGAACAGCAGACCGACGGTGAACTCACCCCGGCCGAAGCCTTGTTGTCCCGTGGGACCGGCGTACACCACGCGGGCGGTGTCGTCGCTGAGGCTGATGTCCAGGGATTGGGCCGCGCCGGCACTACCAGCGCTAATGAAACAGGCCAGGGCGGCAACGCTTCGCATCCACATGCGTGACTCCTTAACGCCTACGTTGGGTTGATATCAAGAACCCGTTTTACCGGGCCTCTGATTGCGGCCGAGTCTAGCACAGCGCCTGCCGCCGCCAAAGCAGTGTGTGCTCAGTGGTCCCGATGATCCGTTTGCGCCCGCGCGCAACACCACACATCCACCCGTTCCGCACCGGCTTTCTTCAGCGCCCGGGCCACTTCGTTCACCGTGTGGCCGGTGGTGACCACATCGTCCACGACGGCAACATGGCGGGCGTGACCGGGAAGGGCGGCCTCGAAGGCGCCCCGCACATTGCCCCGACGCCGCTGCGCCGGCAAGGCGGACTGGGTTTGCGTCGCGCGGACACGCCGGCACGCCCGCTTCAGCAGGGGCAGGCGCAAATGGCGCGCCAGGGGCCGGGACAGCTCCAGGGCCTGATTGAAGCCCCGTTCCCGCAAGCGCGCGGCATGCAAGGGCACCGGCACCAGCGCGTCCGGCCGGGGCGCGGTGGCCCACTCCTTTGCGAGCACCTCCCCCAGCACCCGGGCCAGGTGCAGCTTGTCGCGGAACTTGAGCTGCCTGATCAGCAGATCCAGAGGCGCCTGATAGCGCAATGGGGCTAGAATGCGGTCAAAGGATGGCGGTTCCCGCAGACAGCGGCCGCACACCCCCGTGGCGCTCAGAGCTTCGGCGCAGCGTTCGCAGGCGCTGCCCGTGCGGGGCAGGTCGGCGGCGCACGCCTCACACAAATCCTGCTGACCGACAAGACCGCACAGCACGCAGCAACGGGGCCACCACCAATGCTGGATGCCTTTTAAGCAACCGTAAACCTGCATGGCGATAATTGGTTGACAGACCAGCATCGCGCGCTATAGTCACAGCGCGAACCGAACAACTCATCCGATATTAAAAGGTGGACCATGGAGCCGCAACACTACGCCCGTATTGACGCCATCACCCAAAGGATTCTCGCCGGCGGAGAAATGACCGTGGCCGAAGGCCAGTGGATGATCCGGCTGGACCAGGCCTGCCTGGGCTGGCTCATGGCGGGCGCCGACCGCCTGCGGCGTCACTTTCGCGGTACGGAAGTGGAACTGTGCGCCATTTCCAACGTACGCTCCGGGAACTGTTCGGAAAACTGCACCTTCTGCGCCCAGAGCGGCCACTATCAGACCGCGGCACCAAAGTACAACTACATCGCCAGCGAGGAACTGGTGAAACAGGCCCGGCGGGCGCGGGAGTGGGGCGCCAGTGACTTTGGCGTGGTATCCAAAGGCTGGGGCGTGCGCACAGACAAAGAACGCAGCCAGCTCAAAGAATACTTCGCCGCCCTGGATGCACATTCCGACATCGGCCGCTGCGCCAGCCTGGGCGTGCTGGACAAAGCCACCGCCACCGAGTTGAAAGCCATGGGCATGGAAAACTACCACCACAACCTGGAGACGGCGGAAAGCTACTTCGAAAACGTGTGCACCACCCACACGTACCAGGAAAACATCGACACCATCAACAACGCCCGCGCTGCGGGCCTCAGGGTCTGCGCCGGCGGTATCCTGGGCATGGGGGAGAGCCTGGACCAGCGCATCGAGCTGGCCGACACCCTGCGCCGCCTGCAGGTGGAATCGGTGCCGCTGAATTTCCTCAGTCCCGTGCTTGGCACCCCCATGGGGGACCGCACGCCCATGGCCCCCCTGGAAATCCTGCACACCATCGCCGTGTTCCGCTACATGCTGCCCCGGGCGGAAATCCGCATCGCCGGCGGCCGCCAGTTTCTGCGCGATCTGCAGGCCATGATTTTCTTTGCCGGCGCGTCCGGCGTGATGATCGGCGACTATCTCACCACCCGGGGCCGGCAGGTGGACGACGATCTGCAAATGCTGCGCGATCTGAACGTCCGTCCTCGCGGCGACACCCAGCGGCGCCGCGGGGCGAAAGCAGGGCGCGACGCCGCCGCATGAAGGATCTGGCCGGGGCGCTGGCGGCCTTGCGCAGCGCCCACCAGTACCGCCAGCGCGTCCGGCTGGACAGCCCCCAGGGACCCCAGGTCGTCATTGACGGGCGGCCCTATCTCAGTTTTTGCAGCAACGACTACCTGGGCCTGGCCAACCACCCCCAGGTGGTGGCCGCCCTCCAGGACGGCGCGACCCGCTACGGCGTGGGCAGCGGCGCCTCCCATTTGATCACCGGCCACAGCCGCGCCCACCAAGCCTTGGAAGAGGCCCTGGCCGCATTCACCGGCCGGCCCCGGGCACTGTTGTTTTCCACCGGCTACATGGCCAATCTCGGCACCGTGACCGCCTTGGCCGGCCGGGGCGAATGGGTGTTCGAAGACCGGCTCAATCACGCCTCGCTGCTGGATGGCGGCCTGCTGTCCGGCGCCCGCTTGTGCCGCTATCCCCACGCCGACGTCCGGGCCCTGGCTGCCAAACTGGCTGCGGGTGCGGGCGAGCGTCTGGTGGTCACCGACGGCGTGTTCAGCATGGACGGTGACATCGCCCCCCTGCCGGAGCTGGCCGCGGCCTGCCGCCGCCACGGCGCGGTGTTGATGGTGGACGATGCCCACGGCCTCGGCGTGCTGGGGCCTGGCGGGGCGGGGGCGGTGGCGTCGTTCGGGCTGGGCGTGGCGGAAGTGCCGGTGCTGGTGGGCACCCTGGGCAAGGCCCTGGGCACTTTCGGCGCCTTCGTCGCCGGCAGCGCCGAACTCATCGAGACGCTGATCCAGCGCGCCCGCAGCTACATTTACACCACGGCGCTGCCGCCGGCCCTGGCCCATGCCACCCTGGCCAGCCTGCGCCTCGCCCGGGAGGAACAGTGGCGGCGGGACCGGCTGGCCGCGCTGGTGGCGCGGTTTCGCGCCGGGGCCGGGCAGCTGGGGCTCGAGCTGCTGCCCTCGGCCACGCCCATCCAGGGCATGGTGGCGGGCACGGCCGCGCGGGTCCTGGCCTGGAGCGCGGCTTTGCGGGACCGGGGGGTGTACGTCAGTGCCATCCGCCCGCCCACGGTGCCGGAGGGCGGCGCCCGTTTGCGCATCACCTTTTCCGCCCGGCACACGGTGGAGCAGGTGGACCGCCTGCTGGCGGCGCTGGCGTCTTTGCCTGATACCCGAGGCAGCGTTTGACTGGTGCGGACGCCAACGCCCGCGACGGCAGGCACGCGGCGTTGTTTTAAACCCGGCGCCGTTTTTTGGTAGGGTAGCAGCGTCGGCTGGGGGGGAAGCGCCGGCATTTGAAAAACCAAGCTCAAGGACGGGACGCCGGGCTCTCCGTGGTGACCACCTCATGGCGCATGTTGCGCCCCTAGCGGTTTGCGACTCAAACAATGAATGTCTACAGCGAACAATTCGGTTTCGGCCCCGACATCGTCCTGCTGCACGGCTGGGGCCTGCATTCCGGGGTGTGGTCTTCCATTGCCGAGAAACTCTCGGAAAGCTGGCGGGTGACCTTGATTGATCTGCCCGGCCACGGCCGCAGCAGGGATCCCGACCCGGACACGCCCTTCGATCTGGACACCGTGAGCGCTGCCGTGGCCGCCGCCGCCCCACCGCGGGCGACGTGGATAGGCTGGTCCCTGGGCGGTCTGTTTGCCAGCAAGACAGCCATTGAGCATCCCGACCGGGTGTCCAGGCTGGTGCTGGTGGCCAGTTCGCCCCGCTTCGTCACCGCGCCCGACTGGCCTCATGCCATGGAACCCCAAGTGCTCAAGGCCTTCGGGGATTCTTTGGAAAACGACTACACGGGCACCCTGGAGCGTTTCATCGGCTTGCAGGTGGCGGCCGGATCCGACCGGGCGCGGGAAACCCTGCGCAAGCTGCGGGCCCAGCTCTTTCGCCATCCCCCGCCGCCGCCGGGGATATTGCGCGGCGGCCTGCGCCTGCTCGAGCAGGCGGATCTGCGCCCCCGCATGGGGCGCATCATGTGCCCTACCCTGCTGATTTACGGCGCCCGGGACGCCATTGTCCCCGCCGGGGTGGGCCGTGCCCTGCGCCAGCAGCTGCCCCTGGCCTCCCTCAAGATCATTGAACGGGCCGGCCACGCGCCCTTTTTATCCCACCCGCGCGAGTTCATGACCGCCCTCAGCCGCTTCCTCCACGATGACGCCTGAGTTGCCCGTGCTGGACAAGCGCCGGGTGCGGGCCAGCTTCGAGCGCGCTGCCGCCAGCTACGACCAGGTGGCCGTGCTGCAACGGGAGGTGGGCCGGCGCCTGCTGGAGCGGCTGGATTACATCCGCTGTCGGCCCCGGCGGGTGCTGGACGTGGGCGCCGGCACCGGCCATACCACCACCGCCCTGGCCCGCCGCTACCCGCGGGCGCAGGTGGTCGCCCTGGATCTGGCGCCAGCCATGTTGCAGCGGGCCCGCGGTCGCACCGGCCTGCTGACCCGCTGGCGGGGCCGTGCGGGTTTTGTGGGCGGCGACGCCGAGGCCCTGCCCCTGGCCACCCAGTCCGTGGACCTGATTTTCTCCAACCTCACCTTGCAGTGGTGCAACGGGCCGGACCGGGCCTTCGCCGAATTTCGCCGGGTGTTGAAGCCGGACGGTTTGCTGATGTTCTCCACCCTGGGGCCGGACACCCTGCGCGAGCTGCGGGCTGCCTGGGCTGCGGTGGACGCGGTCCCCCATGTGAACGTCTTTCTGGATATGCACGATGTGGGTGACGCCATGATGCGGACGCCCTTCGCCGAGCCGGTGATGGACGCCGAGCGCTTTACCCTTACCTATTCCGATGTGCGGGCGGTGATGGCGGACCTCAAAGCCCTGGGGGCGCGCAACGCCAACAGCGGCCGCCCCCGGGGGCTGACCGGCCGCCGGGCCCTGGACCGCCTCGCCGAAGCCTATGAAGTCTTCCGTACCGACGGCCGCCTGCCCGCGACCTTCGAAGTGGTCTACGGCCATGGTTGGGGGGTGGAGGCGGCCAATATCCGGGAGGCGGGGACGGTAAAAGTGCCCCTGTCCCAGCTCAGGCGCTGAGGCGGCCGGCGTGGCGGGCGGTTATTTCGTCACCGGCACCGACACGGAAGTGGGCAAGACCTGGGTGGCCGCCGGGCTCACCCACGGCCTGGCCGCGCGGGGCGTGAAAGTGGCGGCCATGAAGCCGGTGGCAGCCGGCTGCCGGGTGACGGCCGCCGGCTGGCGCAACGACGATGCCGAAATGCTGTCGGCGGCGGCCGCCGTCAAGCTGCCCTACGAGAAAATCAACCCCTGTGCCCTGCCCGCGGCGGTGGCGCCCCATCTGGCCGCAGCGGCGGCGGGGGTATCCCTGAGCGTCGCCCGCCTGGCCGGGGACTATGCCTGGGTGGCGGCCCGGGCGGAGCGGGTGGTGGTGGAAGGGGTGGGCGGCTACCTGGTGCCGCTGAACGCCACCGAGACCACCGCTGATCTGGCCCGCGCCTTGAACCTGCCGGTGCTGCTGGTGGTGGGACTGCGGCTGGGGTGTTTGAATCACGCCCTGCTCAGCGCCGCGGCCATCACGGCCAGCGGCCTGCCCCTGGCGGGCTGGGTGGCGAACCGGGTGGATCCCGCCATGGCGCGCGCCGGGGACAATATCGAGACCTTGCAAAAGCGTCTGCCGGCACCGCTGGTGGGCGTAGTACCCCATCTGCCCCGTTTCGACGCGGCGCGCCTGGCCGCTTGTCTGAATTGGGAGGCGCTGGACAGGCTCCCAGGCGCTTGAAAACCCGCCTGTCACTGTCAGACGCGCTCCGGCGGCAGGAGCGACGACCCGGGCCGGCCCAGCAGCGCTTCCAGCGCTGCCGCCTCCAGCGGCGGGCTGACCAGAAAACCCTGTCCCAGGGCGCAGCCCGCCTGGCGCAGAAAGGCCAGTTGCTCTGTCGTTTCGACGCCTTCCGCCACCACATTCAGGTTCAGGCTGCGCGCCATGGCGATGATGGCCTGGGTAATGGCAGCATCGTCGGGGGCGGTGGCAAGATCGCGGATGAAGGAGCGGTCGATCTTGAGCGTGTCGATGGGAAAGCGCTTGAGGTAACTCAAAGACGAATAGCCCGTGCCGAAATCGTCCACCGCCAGACGGTAGCCTGCCGCCGTCAGCTGCTCCAGGACACGGAAGGTGTTGTGGTGTTGGCGCAGCAGCAGGCTTTCGGTGATCTCCAGTTCCAGCCATTGGGCCGGAACGCCGGTGTCGCTTTCCAGGGCGAGCAGGGCCTCGGGGAAGGCGGGGTGGTCGAACTGGCGGCTGGAGAGATTGACAGACATGCGCAGAGCGACGGGATGCGCTGCCCGCCAGGCCGCCAGCTGACAGCAGGCCGTGTGCAACGCCCACTGGCCGGCGGGAGCGATGAGGCCGGTTTCCTCCAGCACGGGGATGAAGGTGGCCGGGGCCACCACCCCCAGATCGGGATGGCGCCAGCGCAGCAGGGCCTCCACCCCCACCAGCCGGCCCGTGTCCAGCGCCCATTGGGGCTGAAAGACGAGGGACAACTCGTGTTTTTCGATAGCCCGGCGCAGGGCAGTTTCCAGCGTCAGGCGCTGGACAGCGTCGGCATTCATGTCCGCAGAGTAGTAACGGCAGGTGTTGCGGCCCTGGTCCTTGGCCTGGTACATGGCGATGTCGGCATGTTTCAACAGCGCTTCGGCTGTAGTCCCGTCGGAAGGATAGAGAGCGATGCCGATGCTGGCGGTGACGAACAGCTCATGGCGCTGGACCTGCACAGGCTCTGACAAGGCCTCAAGGATTTTCTGGGACACGGCTGTCAGTTTGTTAACGGAGCTGATCTCTTCCAGCAGCAACACGAACTCATCGCCTCCCAGGCGCGCCACCGTGTCTTCGGCGCGCAGGCAGGCCCGCAGCCGCCCGGCCATGGTGACGAGCACCTGGTCGCCCACATCGTGGCCCAGGGTGTCGTTGATGAGCTTGAACCGGTCCAGGTCCAAAAACATCACCGCCAGGCGCCGCCCGTGGCGCTGGGCGTGATGCAGGGACTGGTTCAAACGGTCCATGAACAGCGCCCGGTTGGGCACCTGGGTGAGGCTGTCGTGGTGGGCCAGGTGATGCAGGCGCTGTTCGGCGCGGATGCGTTCGCTGATGTCCCGGCCGGTGGAGACGAAATGGGTGATCCGGCCCTCCTCATTTTTGAGGGGGGTGATGGTTTTTTCTTCGTAATACAACTGCCCGTCTTTGCGACGGTTGATCATTATGCCGCTGTAGACCTCGCCCTTGAGGATGTTTTGCCACAGGGCCCGGTAGTGATCGTCACCATGCCGGCCGGATTTCACCAGCCGCGGCGTCTTGCCCAGGGCCTCGCTCATGGCGTAGCCGCTGATGCGGGTGAAGGCGGGGTTGACGTATTCGATAATCCCGTCGCGGTCGGTGATCATCACCGCATCTGCCGCCTGCTCCAGGGCCCGGGACAGTTTGCGCATCTGTGCCTCGGCGCGCTTGCGCGCGGTAATGTCGGTGATGCTGCAGCGCACCAGGGGGCGCTCTGCCGGCAGGCGCACCATGCGCACTTCACAGTGTCGTGTCTCGCCGTGGCGGTGGCGCAAGCGCCATTCAAACACGGGGGTGGCGCCCGCGACAGCGGCAGCGATATGTTCTCTGGCGGCGGCCCGGGCATGGCCGTGTTCGGGGGCGGCGAGGCTGTCCCAGCACACGCCCTTCAGGGCGTCCCGCTTGATGCCGAACAGCCGGCAGGCATTGTCATTGGCATCGGTGAGGCAGCCGCTGTCGGCATCCAGCACGACGATGGCTTCCGGGGCGTGTTCCACCAGGGTGCGAAAGCGTGCTTCGCTGGCGCGCAGATCTTTTAGGGTCAGCAGGCCCGTCAGGGCATCGGCGAGGCGGTGGCCGATGTCCTCCATAATCTGGAGTTCCCCGGGCGACGCCCGGTGGGGGCGGCCGCAGTAGTGGATGCCCAGCAGCCAGGGTTTGCCCACCTTGGGATGCAAGGCGAAAGCAATTTGCGATTTGATGCCGAAGCGGGCGGCGGTCTCCGGTGGGGATGGCGGCGCATTCTGCTCGTCGAAGGGAACCGGGCGGGGGGAGGCCAGGCAGCTTTCCAGGGCGCTGGCGACCTCCGGCGTCATGGCGATGTCCTGGTTCAGCGCGTGGGCGCCGGGCCACTGGGGCCGGGTGCGCTCCATGGGGACACGCCAGGTGGGGCTGGCGGGGTCGCAGGGATAAAGCAGCCAGGCCCGGTCGCAGCGGAAGATGTCGAGCATGGCGTCCAGCACCTCCTGCAGGACGGTGTCCAGGCTCGTGGCGCTGAGTATGATGGCGCTGATCCGTTCCATGAAATTCAGGTGGCGGATATGCGCCCGGGCGGTGTTTTCGGCACGCTTGAGAGGGGTGATGTCCGTGTACGTGGAGATCACCTGGCAGGGCTGAGCTTCGTGGGGCCGGCATTGCGGCAAGGCGCTGAGCAGCAGCCAGCGGGGCCCGTCGCCGTCATCCACCGCCAGACCCAGCACGCGGTCCACGCTGCGCTGGCCGTGCTGCAGGGCCAGGTGCTCGGGGCGCTGGGTGAGGGGGACAGGCCGGCCCGCCTCATCGACAAGCGGCAGCTCCAGCAGGGCCTCGGGGTGGCGGGCCAGGTCCGCTGCGGTCAGGCCCAGCAGGCGCTGCGCCGCCGGATTAATGTACAGCACCCGGCCTTGTGGATCCTGGCTGATGATGCCCTGGCGGGAGGTCTCGAACAGGCCTCGGAACAGTGCTTCGTTGTCCCGCAGCGCCCGGATGGCCAGCATGCTGTCCAGGGACTCGGTCAGGCGCAGCGCGAGTTCGCGGAAAGTCTCGATTTCATGGGGGGAGAAGTCGTGGCGGGCGCGGCAGTGGTGAATACCCAACATCCAGGGTTTGCCCGTTTTGGGGTATAACGCCATGGTGAGCACCGAGCGGATACTGAAACGCTTGGTATGGGGATCATCAACATATCCAGAAGAATCCGTGACCTGGATGGCCAGCGGACCGTCGGCGGCCAGTGCCTCGTTAACAAACAGTCTGACGGATGGGGTCATGTCGAATTCGCCGCCCCTGGCGTAGGCACCGGGCCATTCCGGGCGGGTTTTTTCCATGGGAATGCGCCAGGTGGGGCTGTCGGGGTCGCAGGGATAACTTAACCAGGCGCGGTCGCAGGCAAATGCCTCCAACACCACCTCCAGCACCGCCTCCAGCATCTCCTCCAGCGTACGGGCGCGGTGGCTGATCAGGTTAATGCGCTGCAACAGTGCCAGCAGGCCTGGGCGGGCGGTCTCGTCGGCTCCGGATGGCAGGGTGGGGGGCGTCATCGGGGTACGGCAAGCGCTTCGGCCGGCGCGCGCCGGCGGGCCTGCCAGGCCAGACTCCCGGATAGGGGGAAAACGCCGCCCCGTTGGCGCCGGCGCCAGCGAAAACAAACCCTTGCGCTCATAGGTCCCAGATGAACTCCGCGAATTCGCTGCCTGTTTGCCAGGTTTGACAGCTTGCCCGGGCCCAGGGCGGCTGAGCGGCGGCGTGGGCAGGTGACCCGTGCGGCAGGCGCGCTACAGTGGTTCGCATACCTCGTGTGAGGAGCGCCCATTATAGGAGGGGGTGTCAGGACTGCCAATGGCGGATCGAAGCAAAGCGCCGGCGGGGCGGCAATGAGGCTGGCCGCCCGTTTGTTCAAAACCCTGCGCGCAAACGAGCCGGGGATTATCGGCGGCAGCGGTTCTGAACGCCTCCATGACTATCGCGCAGCCCAACGCCGGACGCGCACACCGCAGCAACCGCCGCCTTTCCGCGAGCAACACATTTGGGACACCAGCGACGTGGAGCACATGGGTGTCGACCAGGCGCCCTTGTGCGTGGAGGAAGAAGCCGCGCGACCAAGGCTGAGCGCTGCTTGACATTGCACCCCAAGCCGTTACTCTAAAGCTCCATTCCCACCCGCCGACGCTGTCCATGCGTGCCAGGGCAGGCGCCGGACTCAACGGCAAAGGAGGCCGCGATGTCCGCTCCCGATATCCCCAGCAATTATCTCGTCCGCATGACCACCGAGCCGGACATGGACATCAACACCAATATCAATGGCACGGTGAACACCAATCTGAACGGCACCATGAGCACCGACGGCACGGTGCGCATGACCATTGACGATGTCAACACCACCATGACGCTGAAGGGTGACCCCGGTCATCCCGTCGCCATGACCACGGATGTGGCCATGGACATCAAAAACATGCCTCACCTCACCCGTCAGGATCTATTCGATCTGATCGCCGCGCTCAAAAAACCCAATATGCGGTTGCGCATGCCAGTGCAGATGAACTTCGGCGTATCCGTGTTTCCGCTGAACCTGCTGGGTCTGGAAGCCTTGAGTTTTTCCATCTGCGGCGAGCCGCAACTGATTTTGGACGAATACCGGCCCAACGCCTACGAGCGTTGTGAAGTGGAGTGCGAACCCTGCGATCCCTGTGAGTGACCGCTTATGCTTAAGCCGGAACAAATTGAAAAACTCGCATTCACCGAAGCGCCCATCGTGCTGCGGGGAACGCCGGAACACTTGGTGGGCGTGGCTGAATTGCAGAATGAAAACGACGACGAGGTGCTGCTGCGCAAGCTGGAGGTGGCCACCAAGGGGAAGCTGTCCCGTCAGGCTTTGTTGACGCGCAAGCTGGGCCTGACGCGAAGTATACCCCCTAAGCGCTGTTGCAAAGTCCCCCTCCGGGCGGCTGTGGATTCACGCACCCCGCCGGGCGAATACGAGGTTGAATTGTCCACCGGCGCCGGTGCGCCCAAAACCGCCGTGCTGAAAGTCCTGCCCGTGGAGCGCGTGCAGATTTACGACAACAAGCTGCACCTTGAAGCCGGGCCGGGGGCCACGGTCATGGCCTCCGTGTGCATCGGCAATGACGGCAACGTGCCGGTGGTGCTCGATACCATCGGCCTCGTGGTGTTGCAGGAGCCGGATCAAATCTGCGTCTCCCTGCAACGTTCCCTGGCCGCCGCGGAAGGTAAAGACCACCACCGGTTTCTCGACACCTTCGTGCGCCAGTTGTCGGAAAAGCGGGTGGATGTGGTGCGGGTGCGGACCTGCGGCGGCGCGGTGAGCCTCCCGCCCGGCGAGGTGGAGTGCGTGCCACTGGATTTCCGGTTTCCGGCAAATTTGAAACGCGGGCGCCGCTACATCGGCAGCTTGTCCATCCTGGGGCAGGGTTTGCGGGTGCAGGTGAACACCGTGGGCCAGCCCGGCGACGGTGAAGAACGCAGGCGCAAGAAGCGTTAAGTCGCGCACACATCCTCTAACAGGATGTTGAAAAACCAAATTTTTCAACAAGCTGCCAAGAATCTGAAGGGGCCCATGACAAGGAGATGGCACCATG